>JBHJND010000191.1:0-4480 GCA_048497655.1 Caballeronia novacaledonica | reverse complement strand
GACCGCGTGATCGGCTTCTCGCCGATCCCGGCGATGTCGATGGTCAGCTACGCCGCCGGCAGCCGCTACCTGAGCCTGATCGGCGGCGTGTGCATGAGCTTCTACGACTGGTACTGCGACCTGCCGCCGGCGAGCCCGCAGATCTGGGGCGAGCAGACCGACGTGCCCGAGTCGGCCGATTGGTACAACTCGACCTACATCATCGCCTGGGGCAGCAACGTGCCGCAGACGCGCACCCCGGACGCGCACTTCTTCACCGAGGTGCGCTACAAGGGCGCCAAGACGGTGGCGGTGACGCCGGACTACTCGGAGGTGGCCAAGCTGGCCGACCTCTGGATGCACCCGAAGCAGGGCACCGACGCGGCGCTGGCGATGGCGATGGGCCACGTGGTGATGAAGGAGTTCTACTTCAACCGCCGCGCCCCCTACTTCGACGACTACGCGCGCCGCTACACCGACCTGCCGCTGCTGCTGCGGCTCAAGGAGCAGCAGCTTGCCGACGGCAGCCAGGTGCTGGCACCCGACCGCTACCTGCGCGCCAGCGACCTGTCCGACCGGCTCGGCCAGTCGAACAACCCGGAGTGGAAGACGGTCGCCTTCGACGTCTCCGGCCGGGTCGTGGCGCCGAACGGCTCGATCGGCTTCCGCTGGGGTCCCGACGGCCGCGACGACCTCGGCCGCTGGAACCTGGAGGACAAGGACGGCCGCGACGGCGCTGCCGTCAAGCTGAGGCTGTCGCTGCTCGAGCAGGCCGACGGCGCGCCGCCGTCGCACGAGACGGTCGAGGTCGCCCTGCCCTACTTCGCCGGCGCCGCGACGCCGCACTTCCCGAACAACCCGCAGCAGGGGGAACTGACCCGCGCCCGCGTGCCGGCGACGCGGCTGCGCCTGGCCGACGGAACCGAAGCGCTGGTGGCCACCGTGTTCGACCTGCAGGCGGCGCAGTACGGCATCGACCGCGGGCTGGGCAGCGGCGCCCGCGACTACGACGACAACGCCCCCTACACGCCGGCGTGGCAGGAGGCGATCACCGGCGTGCCGCGCGAGCAGGTCGTCACCGTCGCCCGCCAGTTCGCCGACAACGCCGAGAAGACGCGCGGCAAGTCGATGATCATCATCGGCGCGGCGATGAACCACTGGTACCACGCCGACATGAACTACCGCGGCGTGATCAACCTGCTGATGATGTGCGGCTGCGTCGGCCAGAGCGGCGGCGGCTGGGCGCACTACGTCGGCCAGGAGAAGCTGCGGCCGCAGACCGGCTGGACGGCACTCGCCTTCGCGCTGGACTGGATCCGTCCGCCGCGGCAGCAGAACTCCACCAGCTTCTTCTATGCGCACACCGACCAGTGGCGCTACGAGAAGCTCGGCGTCGAGGAGGTGCTGTCGCCGCTGGCCGACCGCAAGGCCTTCGGCGGCAGCCTGATCGACTACAACGTGCGCGCCGAGCGGATGGGCTGGCTGCCGAGCGCGCCGCAGCTCGCCACCAACCCGCTGCAGGTGGTGCGCGACGCGCAGGCCGCCGGCCTGGAGCCGAAGGACTACGTGGTGCGGTCGCTGAAGGACGGCAGCCTGCAGATGAGCTGCGAGGACCCCGACGCGCCGCAGAACTGGCCGCGCAACCTGTTCGTCTGGCGCAGCAACCTGCTCGGCTCCTCCGGCAAGGGCCACGAGTACTTCTGCAAGCACCTGCTCGGCACCGAGAGCGGCGTGCAGGGCAAGGATCTGGGGCCCCAGGAGGCCAGGCCGGCCGAGGTCAAGTGGCACGACGCCGCGCCGGAAGGCAAGCTCGACCTGCTGGTGACCATCGACTTCCGCATGAGCACCACCTGCCTGTACAGCGACATCGTGCTGCCGACCGCCAGCTGGTACGAGAAGAACGACCTGAACACCAGCGACATGCACCCGTTCATCCACCCGCTGTCGGCGGCGATCGACCCGGTGTGGCAGGCGCGCTCCGACTGGGAGATCTACAAGGGCTTCGCCAAGGCGTTCAGCGAGGTCTGCGTCGGACACCTCGGGCTCGAGAAGGAAGTCGTGCTGACGCCGCTGATGCACGACACGCCGGCCGAGCTGGCGCAGCCGTTCGACGTGGCGGAGTGGAAGAAGGGCCAGTGCGACCTGGTTCCCGGCCGCACAGCGCCGCAGATCGCGGTGGTCGAGCGCGACTATCCGGCGGTCTACAAGCGCTTCACCTCGCTCGGGCCGCTGATGGCGAAGGTCGGCAACGGCGGCAAGGGCATCGCCTGGAACACCCAGACCGAGGTGCAGCAGCGGGGCGACCTGAACGGCATCGATGCCGAGGGCCGGCCGCGCATCGTCAGCGACGTCGACGCCTGCGAGGTGATCCTGCAGCTGGCGCCGGAGACCAACGGCCACGTCGCGGTCAAGGCCTGGGAGGCGCTGTCGAAGGTCACCGGCCGCGAACACGCGCACCTGGCGCTGCACCGCGAGGACGAGAAGATCCGCTACCGCGACGTGGTCGCCCAGCCGCGCAAGATCATCAGCTCGCCGACCTGGTCGGGCCTGGAGAGCGAGAAAGTCTCGTACAACGCCGGCTACACCAACGTCCACGAGCTGATCCCGTGGCGGACGCTGACCGGCCGCCAGCAGTTCTACCAGGACCACCCGTGGATGATCGCCTTCGGCGAGGGCTTCTCCAGCTACCGGCCGCCGGTGGACCTGAAGACGACCTCGGGCATCCACAACATCAAGCCGAACGGCAACCCGGAGATCCTGCTGAACTTCATCACGCCGCACCAGAAGTGGGGCATCCACTCCACCTACAGCGACAACCTGATGATGCTGACGCTGAACCGCGGCGGGCCGGTGATCTGGATCTCCGAGGACGACGCGCGCACCGCCGGCATCGAGGACAACGACTGGGTGGAGCTGTTCAACATCAACGGCGCGATCGCCGCCCGCGCGGTGGTCAGCCAGCGGGTCAATCCCGGCATGACGATGATGTACCACGCGCAGGAGAAGATCATCAACACGCCGGGCTCGGAGATCACCGGCGTGCGCGGCGGCATCCACAACTCGGTCACCCGCATCGTCACCAAGCCGACCCACATGATCGGCGGCTACGCGCAGTTGAGCTACGGCTTCAACTACTACGGCACGATCGGCACCAACCGCGACGAGTTCGTGGTGGTGCGCAAGATGAAGAAGGTCGACTGGCTCGACACGCCGCGCGACGACCACCTGGCGCGCGCCTACCAGTCGCAGGGCGAGAACCCCTGACCCGCCACCGATCGAAACGGAGCAGACAGATGAAAGTACGCGCACAGATCGGCATGGTGCTGAACCTCGACAAGTGCATCGGTTGCCACACCTGCAGCGTCACCTGCAAGAACGTCTGGACCAGCCGGCCGGGCGTCGAGTACGCCTGGTTCAACAACGTCGAGACCAAGCCCGGCATCGGCTACCCGAAGGAGTGGGAGAACCAGGACAAGTGGAACGGCGGCTGGATCCGCAAGGCCGACGGCGGCATCGTGCCGCGGCAGGGCGGCAAGTGGCAGCTGCTGATGAAGATCTTCGCCAATCCCAACCTGCCCGAGATCGACGACTACTACGAGCCGTTCACCTTCGACTACGACCACCTGCACTCGGCGCCGGAGATGAAGGCGGCGCCGACCGCGCGGCCGCGCAGCCTGATCACCGGCCAGCGGATGGAGAAGATCGAGTGGGGGCCGAACTGGGAGGAGATCCTCGGCGGCGAGTTCGCCAAGCGCTCGAAGGACAGGAACTTCGACGACGTGCAGAAGGAGATCTACGGCCAGTTCGAGAACACCTTCATGATGTACCTGCCGCGGCTGTGCGAGCACTGCCTGAACCCGGCGTGCGTGGCCAGCTGCCCCTCGGGCTCGATCTACAAGCGCGAGGAAGACGGCATCGTGCTGATCGACCAGGACAAGTGCCGCGGCTGGCGCATGTGCGTCTCAGGCTGCCCCTACAAGAAGATCTACTACAACTGGAAGAGCGGCAAGGCCGAGAAGTGCATCTTCTGCTACCCGCGCATCGAGGCCGGGCAGCCGACCGTGTGCTCGGAGACCTGCGTCGGCCGCATCCGCTACCTCGGCGTGCTGCTGTACGACGCCGACCGCATCGAGGAAGCGGCCTCGGTGGAGCACAGCAGGAACCTGTACGACGCGCAGTTGCAGATCTTCCTCGACCCGAACGACCCGGCGGTGATCGAGCAGGCGCGCGCCGACGGCATTCCCGAAGCCTGGCTGGCGGCGGCGAAGCACTCGCCCGTGTACAAGATGGCGGTCGAGTGGAAGGTCGCGCTGCCGCTGCACCCCGAGTACCGCACGCTGCCGATGGTCTGGTACGTGCTGCCGCTGTCGCCGATCCAGGCCGCGGCCAACGCCGGCCAGATCGGCGCCTTCGGCTCGCTGCCGGACGTGCGGAGCCTCCGCATTCCGCTGCGCTACCTCGCCAACCTGCTCACCGCCGGCGACGAGCACGCGGTCGCGGT
>JBHJND010000190.1:0-1650 GCA_048497655.1 Caballeronia novacaledonica | reverse complement strand
GCTGACGCTGGTCGACGTGATCGCGCACGCCGGCGAGCACGACGGCGCAGGCGCCGGGCTGGTGGCGCCGATGCCCGGCAAGGTGATCGCCGTGCACGTTGCCTCCGGCAGCCAGGTCGCCAAGGGCACGCCGCTGCTGGTGATGGAGGCGATGAAGATGGAGCACGCCATCGTCGCCCCGGAAGACGGCATCGTCGAGGCCGTGCTGTACGCGGCCGGCGAGCTGGTGGCCGAGGGGGCGCCGCTGGTGACCTTCGCGCGGGTCCAGACCTGACCGACCAACGCCGATCCGGCCGGCGGAATCACGCCGCCGCGGTGTACCGCAACACCCAGAAGTGCGCGCCGCGCCAGTACTGTGCAGCGGTGCCGATGCCGTCGATCATCGACCGCAGCTCGCCTTCCGAGGGAAAGTTCTTCAGCACGCGGTGGGTCGTGCCGTCGGGCAGCGGGCGCATCTGGTAGGTGTTGCCGGCGGCATCGCGTTCGCTGATCGGCAGCCGCCCGCACTGTGCCTCGGTGTTGTCGAGCAACACCACGTGCGCGCCCGGCGCCAGCCGAGCGTGCAGGCCGGACAGGAACTCTCGCCGCCGTTCGACCGGCACGTGCGAGATCCAGAGGCCAGCGAACGCGGCGTCGAAGCTGCCGAGCGACCGCGGCAAGGCGTAAGCGTCGGCATGCACGAACGACACCCGCTCCACGCCCGGCCGCAGGCGGGCGAAGGCCAGCGGCTCGGCCACCGCGTCGGTGGCCGTCATGCGCGAGGCCACCGGCGCGATGAACTGCGTCCAGTACCCGGTGCCGCAGGCGACCTCGAGCACGCTGCGGCCGGCGAACCACTCGGCGACCCGGCGACGCAGTTCGTCGAGATCGGCCTGCCGCTCGGGCCGCCGGTAGACCTCGTCGTAGACCGGCGCGCGGGCGGCGTAGTACTCGCGCATCGAGCTGTCGGCAGATCTCACGCGGCGTGCCTGCAAGCGGGTATCGTCCGGCGGCGCGCGGCGGGACTGCCGCGCGACACACCTTCGACCGTTCCCGGATCGTAGCCATGAGCCTGCCCGTCCGCATCGCCGTCGCGCTGTCCAGCATGAAGTCCGAGGAGTGGATCGAGCCGCTGCGCGAAGCCTGCGCGGCCGCCGGCGTGGTGGCGCAATTCGAGGCCTGGGACGGCAGGCGGATCGATGCGCGCTATGCGGTGGTCTGGCTGCCGCCGGCCGAGCTGTTCACCATCGAAGCGGGCCTGCGCGCGGTGTTCAACGCCGGCGCCGGCGTCGAGCGGCTGCTGGCGATGCCGGGGCTGCCGCCGGGCCTGCCGATCGTGCGCCTGGTCGACGCCGGCATGGCGCCGAAGATGGCCGAGTACGTGTGCTTCTACATCGCGCGCATCACGCGCGGGCTGGACCGCTTCGGCGGCCCGAACGCGCTGCGCGACTGGAACGCCGAGCGGCCGCGCGGCCGGCCGCCCACGGTCGGCGTGCTGGGGCTGGGCGCAATCGGTGCTCACATCGCGCAGGCGGCGCAGCTGTTCGGCTACCCGGTGCGCGGCTGGTCGCGCACGGCGAAGCAGCTCGACGGCGTCGAGTGCTTCGACGGCGCCGCGCGGCTGGCCGATTTCCTCGCCGGCACGCAGATCCTGGTCGACGCGCTGCCGCT
>JBHJND010000189.1:0-3980 GCA_048497655.1 Caballeronia novacaledonica | reverse complement strand
AGGGCAGACCGCGCTCGCCCAGGTGACTGCCAGCGTCGGCTACGCGCTGGCGCCGGAGGACGCCGACAGCGTGCTGAAGCTGGTCCAGCGTGCCGACGACGCGATGTACTTCGCCAAGCGCAGCGGCAAGAACCGCGCCGCGCACTGCTCGGCGGCGCCGCTGTAGCCGGGCGCGCCGGCGTTTCGCGGCGCGCCGGCGGGCACGAGGCGGGTGCTCGCACGCACAGGGCGGCCGGGCCGGCGCCGTGCTTTAGCATGCAGGTCCCGCCGCGCGCGCGAGGCAGCATTCCAGCAAGGAGACAGGCATGAAACGCAATTTCGATCGCCGCGAGTTCCTCGCCGCATCGGCCGCTGCTTCGGCGGCCATCGTCCTGCCGTCGGTGGCCGCCGCGCAGGCGCCCGAGAAGAAGAAGCTCACCATCGCCGTCGGCGGCAAGAACCTGCTCTACTACCTGCCGCTGACCATTGCCGAGCAACTGAAGTATTTCCAGGCCGAGGGCCTGGAGGTCGAGATCGTCGACTTCGCCGGCGGCGCGCGTGCGCTGCAGGCGGTGGTCGGCGGCAGCGCCGACGTCGTCTCGGGCGCCTTCGAGCACACGCTGAACATGCAGCAGAAGGGCCAGCCGATGCGCGCCTTCGTGCTGCAGGGCCGCGCGCCGCAGATCGTGCTGGCGGTCAGCACCAAGACGATGCCCAACTTCAAGTCGCTGGCCGACCTCAAGGGCAAGAAGATCGGCGTCACCGCGCCCGGATCGTCGACCAACATCATGGCCAACTTCGTGCTCGCCAAGGCCGGCATCCGGCCCGCCGACGTGTCGTACGTCGGCGTCGGCGCCTCGCAGGGCGCGGTGGCGGCGATCCGCGCCGGCCAGGTCGACGCGATCTCCAACCTCGACCCGGTGATCACGATCCTGCAGCGCGCCGGTGACATCAGGATCATCTCCGACACCCGCGATCCGGCCGAGTCGGACAAGGTCTTCGGCGGACCGATGCCCGCCGCCTGCCTGTACGCGCCGGTGTCGTTCGTCGAGAAGAACCCGAACACCGTGCAGGCGTTGACCAACGCGATGGTCCGCGCCGACAAGTGGATCCAGCAGGCCGGCCCGTCGGATGTCATCAAGGTGGTGCCGGAGAGCTACCTGCTCGGCGATCGCGCCGTGTACATCGACGCCTTCCTGAAGGCCAAGGCGGCGCTGTCGCCGGACGGCATGTTCCCGGAGTCCGGCTCGGCAACGGCGCTGCGTGCGCTGGCAAGCGTCGAGGAGTCGATGGCCACCGCCAAGCTGGACCTGAAGGCCAACTACACCAACGAGTTCGTGCGCAAGGCGAACGCGAAGTACAGGTAATCGGTGAACGATCGCCGGCTGTCGGGAGCTTCGGAGCCGGTCGGCGGCGGCAATCGCGCGCCGGCCGGCGGAGCGCAGCGGTGAGGCCGGCCCTCGAACTGGCCGAGGTCACCTGCACCTTCGTGTCGCGGGAGGACCGGTCGCAGCGCTACACCGCGGTCAGCGACGTGACGCTGTCGATCGCGCCCGGCGAGTTCGTCAGCGTGGTCGGGCCGACCGGCTGCGGCAAGAGCACGCTGCTGAACGTGGCGGCGGGCCTGCTCGAGCCCAGCCGCGGCACGGTGCGCGTGTTCGGCGAGAAGCTCGCCGGCATCAACCGGCGCGCCGGCTACATGTTCCAGGCCGAGGCGCTGATGCCCTGGCGCACGGCGCTGGCCAACGTCACTGCCGGGCTCGAGTTCCGCGGCGTGCCGATCGCCGAGGCGCGACGGCAGGCGGACGAGTGGCTGCGCCGGGTCGGCCTCGGCGGCTTCGGCGACCGCTATCCGCACCAGCTATCCGGCGGCATGCGCAAGCGCACCTCGCTGGCGCAGACGCTGGTGCTCGACCCGGACATCATGCTGATGGACGAGCCGTTCTCGGCGCTCGACGTGCAGACGCGGCAGCTGATGGAGAACGAGGTCCTCGACCTGTGGGCGGCAAAGAAGAAGGCCGTGCTGTTCATCACCCACGACCTCGACGAGGCGATCGCGATGAGCGACCGGGTGCTGGTGCTGTCGGCCGGCCCGGCGTCGCATCCGATCGGCGAGTTCGCCATCGACCTGCCGCGGCCGCGCGACGTGGCCGAAGTGCGGGTGACGCCGCGCTTCATCGAGCTTCACAAGGCGATCTGGGACGTGCTGCGCGAGGAAGTGCTCAAGGGCTACGAGCAGCAGAAGAAGGCTGCATGAGCGCAGCGGGCCGCCTCGAGCGCGAATCCTTCGCGAGCAGCGCGAAGAAGGCCGGATAGCGCCATGTGGCGGTGGATCAAGCCGAGCCCGCGCAACCTGCGCTTCTGGCAGGTGGGCATGCTGGTGGCGTTTTTCGTCTTCTGGCACGTGATGACGGCGCCGGGGCTGCTGCCGCACTTCCTGTTCGCCAAGGAGAACGACGCCGCCTTCTTCCTCGGCGAGCCGCTGAAGATCTTCTCCCGCATCTGGCAGTGGTTCGTCGTCAAGCGCGACATCTACCCGCACCTGTGGATCACGCTGGTCGAGACGGTGCTGGCCTTCGCCGTCGGCACGGCCGCCGGCCTTCTGATGGGCATGTGGCTGGCCCTCAGTCCGATGGCGGCGGCGATCTTCGACCCGTACATCAAGGCGTTCAACTCGATGCCGCGGATCATCCTGGCGCCGATCTTCGCGGTCTGGTTCGGGCTGGGCATCGCCTCCAAGGTGGCGCTCGGCTTCACCCTGGTGTTCTTCATCGTCTTCTTCAACGTCTACCAGGGCGTGAAGGAGGTCAGCCCGACCGTGCTCGCCAACGCGCGCATGCTCGGCGCCGGACAGCGACAGCTGCTGCGCCACGTCTACCTGCCGAGCGCCACCAGCTGGGTCTTCTCCTCGCTGCACACCTCGGTGGGCCTGGCCTTCGTCGGCGCCGTGGTCGGCGAGTACCTGGGATCGGCCAACGGCGTCGGCTACCTGATCCACCAGGCCGAGATGGTGTTCGACATCAACACCGTCATGGCCGGCATCCTGGTGCTGACCGCCTTCGCGCTGATGCTCGACTGGGCGGTCGGCGTGCTCGAGAAGCGGCTGATGAAGTGGCAGCCGCGCGCCGGCGAAACGGAAAAGCTCTAGCCGCCGCGAAGCGGATTCGCCCGCGGGCTGTGCGACGGGGCGCGGCTCCGGCGCAGATATAATTCGTCGGTTTGTTCAGCGCGTCGCGCGCCGGTTCCCCGAACAGCCCCGGGACCGATGCATCGCGCCGCGCGGCCGGCGCACGCGGCCGGCCGCGGAATCAAGGAGCCCGCTTGCCTTCCCTGATCGACAGTTCCCGTCCCGCGGCGCTGCTGGCGCTGGCCGATGGGACGATTTTTCGCGGCCTCTCGATCGGCGCCGCCGGCCACACCGTCGGCGAGGTCGTGTTCAACACCGCGATCACCGGCTACCAGGAAATCCTCACCGATCCGAGCTACTGCCGGCAGATCGTCACCCTGACCTATCCGCACATCGGCAACACCGGCACCAACGCCGAGGACGTCGAGGCCGACCGCGTGCACGCCGCCGGGCTGATCGTCCGCGACCTGCCGCACGTGCATTCGAGCTTTCGGGCCCGGGAGTCGCTGGCCGAGTACCTGCGCCGCGAGAACGTGGTGGCGATCGCCGACATCGACACGCGGCGCCTGACGCGCATCCTGCGCGACAGGGGCGCGCAGGCGGGTGCGATCCTGGTCGGCACCGACGAGGCACGCGCGGTCGCGCTGGCGCGCTCGTTTCCCGGCATGGCCGGCCTCGACCTGGCGAAGGTGGTCACGGTCGCCGCGCCGTACCAATGGACCGAGACGGAGTGGGCGCTCGGCAGCGGCTACGGACGCCTCGGCACGGCCAGCCTGCACGTGGTCGCCTACGACTTCGGCGTCAAGCGCAACATCCTGCGCCTGCTGGCCGGCCGCGGCTGCCGCGTCACCGTGGTGCCGGCGGCGACGCCGGC
>JBHJND010000188.1:0-1661 GCA_048497655.1 Caballeronia novacaledonica | reverse complement strand
CTGCACCTCGCGCCCGAGCAGTTCGCCAAGGCGCCTGGCCACCGGCGCCAGCGAGTCCGCCGGCTTGAACTGGCCCTCGGTCGGCCTGCCGAGGTGGGAGGTCACCATCACGGCCGCGCCAGCCTCCAGCGCTATCCGGATGGCCGGCACCGAGGCACGGATGCGGGTGTCCTCGGTGATGTTGCCTGCGTCGTCCTGCGGCACGTTCAGGTCCGAGCGGATGAACACGCGCTTGCCGGCGAGCGCGCGCGCCGCGGCAAGGTCGGAGAGCAGTTTGACTTTCATTTTCGAGGGACCGGGGATGAGGTCTGTGAGACGCAGCGGCCGTCGGCTGGTCGCCGGTCGCGCTGGATACCCTTGCGGGGTACCGCGATTATACGAAGCCGGCCCATGCAGCGACGCTTCACCGGCTTGCGTCACCGCGGACGGCTCGGCGCCGAGGCATCATTGGCGGATGAGTCTGCGCTCGCCGCTGCACTGTCTTGCCGGCCCGCTGACGGCGGCGCTGGCCGGCGGCGCGGTGATCCTGCTGCTTCAGTCGATGCCGGAGGGCCCGCCGGCGCTCGAGTACCGGCGGGCGGCACTGCCGACCGAACCGTGGCGTTTCCTCACCGGCCACCTGGTCCACGTCAACTGGACCCATGCGCTGGTCAACGCCGGCGCATGGCTGGTGCTGGCGTGGCTGTTCGCTCCGCAGCTCGACACGCGCCGCCAGTTGTCGAGCCTGGCGCTCGGCGCGGCGTTCGTATCGCTGGCCCTCGCCGGCTGGCACCCGTCGATCGAGTGGTACCGCGGCGCCTCCGGCGCACTGCACGCGCTGTTCTTCGCCGGCGCGAGCGCGGCGGCCGGCGCATCGCTGCGCGCGCGGTCGGCGCGGTCGGCGCTGGCCCCGCTGGCGCTGCTCGCCGCAGGATGGATCAAGGTCGCCCTGGAACAGCCGGGCGGCAGCGCGACGCCCTATGCCGAATGGCTCGCCGCGACGACGGTGCCGCAGGCGCACCTCGCCGGTGCGCTTGCCGGCACGCTGCTCGGACTCTTCTTCGCCGCCCGTGGACCGCGGCCGTCGGGACTCAGCGGCTGATGCGGCGACGGGACAGCGCCAGCAGGCCGACCAGCAGCGCCAGGTGCAGCAACGGCAGCGCCCCGCCGCCGCCGCTGTCCCCGCCGCCGCCGCCGCTTCCGACTGCGAGCGAGAAGTCGTAGCTGTCCCGCGTGCCCGCACTGTCGGTGACCGTCAGCCGCAACGTGTGCTGGCCGGCGTTGCCGGTGAACTGCGTGGTCGAGGCCGACTGCGAACTGAACGAGCCGCCCGGCCCGGAAACGACGGTCCAGCCGTAGGAAGTCAGCTGCTGGCGCGGCGCCGGCAGGCTGCGGGAACCGTCGAAGCCCACCGGCTGGCCCTGGGTGCCGCTCGACGGACCGTAGACCACCGCGACCGCGCTGGTCGCCGCGCGCACCGCCCGCCCGGCATCGAGCATCCCCTCGCCGCAGGAGATCGACGTGCAATTGCACTGGCCGTCATTGGGCAGGTTGCCATCGCCGTCGGGCACGAACTTCGGATCCGAGCAGGAAAGCAGCGTCGGGTCGGCGGCCGGGAACGGGCGCGTGGTGATGCGCAGCCGCTCGATCAGGTCCTCGTTGGTGATCAGCGGGTCACGGCT
>JBHJND010000187.1:0-2469 GCA_048497655.1 Caballeronia novacaledonica | reverse complement strand
CTGCTGCTGGTCGACCTCGGCGTCGACGAACTGCCCAGCCTCGACGAGCGCTTCGACTCCCGCTCCCGCGCGATGATCGAGCGCCTGCAGGCGTCGCGCCTTGGCGAAGCGCCGGCAACGGTCGATGCCTGGCTGACCGAGTTGGCGCGCCGGGCCCAGGACCGCCTGACGATGCAGACGGTCATCCTCGAGCTGACCGGCCTGCTGCGCGAGGTCGAGCAGCGCCTCGACCGCTTCTTCCGCCAACCCGCCGAGCGCGGCGAACTCGCATCCCTCGACGGCATGATCGAGCAGATGGCGAGCGTGCTGGCGCTGCTCGGCTTCGACGACGTGGTGGCGGCGCTCGACGACGCGCGAGACACCGTCCGCAGCTACGCCGATCCTGGCGCCGCGGCCGACGAGGCCGACTTCGTGCGCCTCGCCAGCAACCTGGGCGCGGTCGGCTTCTTCATCGAGACGCTGCAGCAGGATGCCGACCGGCCGCGCAGCCACTTCTCGTGGCATGCGGACACGGCAGTGTTCAGCGCCGACATGGCGGTGCCGCGGCGCGACGAACTCGCCGACGACGAGGACGAGCTTGGGCTGCACGCGCTGGCGACCGAACAGTCGGACGAGGAGGAGAACGTCGAGTCGTCCGCCCGCCAGCACTTCGAGCGGGCCTGCGGGCTGGCCGCGCGGCTGGCGGCGGTGCCGGCCGATGCCGAAGCCGCGCGCGAACTGGTCGAACTGACGCAGCAACTGGCCAACGATGCCGACCTGCTCGACGACGCGGTGCTCAAGTCGCGCGCGCGCGACGCGGCGGCTGCCGCCAGGCAGCTGATCGGCAAGCCCGACGCGGCGCTGGCGAGAAGCCTGTCGCAGGTGCTGGCCCCGCCGGCTGCCGAGCCGGCGCCGGCGCCGACCGCGGCGCCGCTGCCGCAGTCGCAGGCGGCGGCCGACCGGGAGCTGATGTCGATCTTCGTCGAGGAAGCCGAGGAGGTACTGGCCGGCATCGACGGCGAGCTCGATGCGCTGCGCGCTGCGCGCGCCGACCTGGCGCGCATCACCACGGTGCGCCGCGCCTTCCACACGCTGAAGGGCTCCAGCCGCATGGTCGGCCTCGCCAGCTACGGCGAAGGCGCGTGGGCGGTCGAGCAGTACTTCAACACCTGGCTGTCGCAGGAGCGTGCCGCCACCGACGACCTGATCGCGCTGGCCGCCGCCGCCCGCACGCTGATGGGCGACTGGACCCGCCGCATCCGGCTCGATCCGGACGCGGCGATCGATCCGCAGCCGCTGATCGATGCGGCGCACCTCGTCCGCGAAGGGCAGCCGTTCGAGATCGAGTCGGCCGCGCTGCAGCCTGCCGGCGAGGCGCTGCCGGAACTGGCGGCCGGGATCGACATCCTCGAGTCCTTCGATCTGCTGACCCGGCCGGCAAGCGGGCCCGCCGCCGAGGAAGCTGCAGTCGCGCCTGCCGAAGCCGAGCCCGCGCTCGACCTCGCGCAGTTCGAGGCCGAGCTCGCCGCCGCGTGGTCGGCCGCCGAGCCCGCGCAGGAGAAGACCGCTGCCGAAGCCGAACCGGCCGCTGCGGCCGAGGTGGCGGCGGCAGAGGGCGAGCAGATGCGCAGCATCGGCCCGGTGAGGATCAGCCACGGGCTGTTCGGCGTGTTCCTCAGTGAAGCCGACGACACCGTGCGGACACTCAGCCAGGACATCGCCGAATGGCGCTTCGAGCCGGGCCGCTCCGTGTCGTCGACGGCGATGCGCAGCTCGCACTCGCTGGCCGGCATCACGGCGACGATCGGGCTGCAGACCGTCTGGGCGCTGGCCGACCCGCTCGACGACCTGCTGCACGAGATGAGCCACCTCGAGCACGCGACGCACGCGGTGCTCGCCGCTCCGCAGTTCGACACGCTCGAGCGTGTCGTCGAGCGTATCCGCGGCATGCTGCACCAGTTCGCCGCCGGCATCTATCCGCCGGAGGCGCCGGCCGAGGTCGCCGCGATCCGCGAACTCGTCGATTACGTTCGCACCTGCCGCGCACTCGCCGCCGAACAGGCAGCAGAGCAACCCGCCGCCGGCGAGACGGCCGGAGCGCCGACCGGCGCCGCCGAGGCCGGGGCCGAAGTCGGGGCCGCCGCCGAGATGTCGACCGCCGAACCCGCTGTCGAACCCTTGGTGGAGCCGGCTGCCGAACCGCTCGCCGGACTGCCCGCCGAGGCAGCGCCGCAGCCGGCACCGCAGCCGGCACCGGTCGAAAGCGCGCCCGCCGCCGCGATGCCGGCGGCCGAGCCTGCCCCTGCCGCGTCGGTGTCCGACGACCTCGATGCCGACCTGCTGCCGGTCTTCCTCGCCGAGGCCGGCGACCTGCTGCCGACAGTCGGCAGCCAGCTGCGCTCGCTTGCCGGGCATCCCGGCGACCGCGCGCCGATGCGCGAGCTGATGCGCCTGCTGCACACGGCCAAGGGCAGCGCGCGCATGGCCGGC
>JBHJND010000186.1:0-2821 GCA_048497655.1 Caballeronia novacaledonica | reverse complement strand
TGATGCCCGGCATGACGGCCAACGTGCGCATCGTCACCGACACGCGCGACTCGGTGCTGAAGATCTCCAACGCCGCCCTGCGCTTCCGGCCGCCCGGCGAGGGCGCGGGCAGCGACGCCAAGGCGGCCGCAGACGCCAAGGCGGCGACCGAGAAGGCAGCGCCGCCGTCGGCCGGCGGCGCAGGCGGACAGCTGCAGCAGCTGCGCGAGCGGCTGGTCACCGAACTGAAGCTCGACGAGGCGCAGCAGGCGCGGACACAGGCGATCTTCGACCAGGCGCGCGGACGCTTCATGAGCCTGCGCGAGCTTCCGGAGGAGGCACGTGCCAAGGCCTCGGCGACCGTGCGGGCCGAGATGCGGGCCGGCATCGAGGAGATCCTCAGGCCGGAACAGAAGGCGCGCTACGCCGAGATCATCGCCGAGACCGGCGGTCGCAGCGGCCAGGGAGGGCGCGGCCGCGTCTGGGTGCTGGCCGAGGGCAAGCCGAAGGCGATCGAGGTGCGCACCGGTCTCACCGACGGCGCATCGACCGAAGTCAGCGGCAGCGGCATCGAGGAGGGTGTCGAGGTGATCACCGGCATCCAGGGCGCGGCCTCGAACGCGCCGGCGGCCAAGAGCGGCGCGCCGCGGATGTTCTTCTGACGGCGCCCGATGAACCTGATCGAAGTCGCCGACCTCGCCAAGGACTACGTCCTCGGCGACACCGTCGTGCACGCGCTCGACGGCGTGACGCTCACGATCGAGGCGGGGGAGTTCGTCGCCGTGATGGGGCCGTCGGGCTCGGGCAAGTCGACCTTCATGAACGTCGTTGGCTGCCTCGACCGGCCCACGCGCGGCGCCTACCGGCTGGCCGGCGAGGACGTGGCGGCCAAGGGCGCCGACGAGCTGGCGGCGATCCGCAACCGCCGCATCGGCTTCGTCTTCCAGCAGTTCAACCTGCTGGCGCGCACCAGCGCGCTGGAGAACGTCGAGCTGCCGCTGATGTATTCCGGCGTCGCCGCGCGCGAGCGGCACGCCCGGGCCGGCGCCAGGCTGGCGCAGGTGGGGCTCGGCGAGCGGGCCGGTCACCTGCCGTCGCAGCTGTCCGGCGGCCAGCAGCAGCGGGTGGCGATCGCCCGCGCGCTGGTCAACGACCCGGCGCTGATCCTTGCCGACGAGCCGACCGGGGCGCTGGACTCGCGCACCTCGCTGGAGATCATGGCGCTGCTGCAGCAGCTGAACCGGGGCGGCATCACCGTACTCGTGGTGACCCACGAGCAGGACATCGCCGCCTACGCCAGCCGCCTGATCAGCTTCCGCGACGGCCGCGTGCGCAGCGACGAGCGCCGCCCGCCGCGCGACGCCGCCGCCGACCTGGTGCGGCCGCAGGAGCAGCGGGAGGCTGCCGCGACCTCATGAACGCGCTCATGGTCCTGCGCGTTGCGCTCAAGGCGCTGCGCGTGAACAAGCTGCGCACGCTGCTGACGATGCTCGGCATGATCATCGGCGTGGCGGCGGTGATCGCGATGATCTCGATCGGCGCCGGTGCGCAGGAGCGGGTGCGCGACCAGATCAGGAACCTGGGTTCGAACCTGATCCTGGTTCTGCCGGGCTCGACCACCCAGAGCGGCGTGCGGCTGGGCAGCGGCGCCGCGCAGACGCTGACCGAGGACGACGCGGCGGCGATCGCGCGCGAGATCGAGGACGTCGTCGTCGCCGCGCCGTCGGTGCGCGGCGCCGGGCAGGTGGTCGCCGGCAACGCCAACTGGTCGACCCAGTTCTTCGGCACCACCAACGACTATCTCGTGGCGCGCGACTGGCAGCTCGCTTCCGGGCGCGCCTTCGAGGACGCCGAGATGTCGGGCGCCGGCAAGGTGGCGCTGATCGGCCTGACGACCGCCCAGCAGCTGTTCGGCGATGCCGATCCGATCGACCAGGTGATCCGCGTGCGCAAGGTGCCGCTGACGATCATCGGCGTGCTGGCGCGCAAGGGGCAGAACGCGCTGGGCCAGGACCAGGACGACACCATCCTGATGCCGATCTCGACCGCACGCAACCGCGTCCTCGGCCAGGCGCAGGGCCGGCTGAAACGGATCGGCTCGATCTCCGTCAAGGTGGCCGACGGCGCCGACATGAAGGCGGTCGAGGAGAAGATGAGGGACCTGCTGCGCCAGCGGCAGCGGGTGCAGCCCGGCGCCGACGATCCGTTCACCATCCGCAACCTCACCGAGCTGCTGCAGGCGCAGGAGGCCGCCAGCCGGGTGATGACGCTGCTGCTCGGCGCGGTGGCATCGGTGAGCCTGCTGGTCGGCGGCATCGGCATCATGAACATCATGCTGGTCAGCGTCACCGAGCGCACGCGCGAGATCGGCCTGCGGATGGCGGTCGGCGCGCGCGGGCGCGACATCCTCAAGCAGTTCCTCGTCGAGGCGCTGACGCTGTCGATGATCGGCGGGCTGCTCGGCGTGCTGCTGGGCCTCGGCGCCTCGGCGGCGATCGCGGCGTTTGCCGACTGGCGGGTCGACGTCACCTCGCAGGCGGTACTGCTGGCTGTCGGTTTCTCCGCGGCCGTCGGCGTATTCTTCGGCTTCTATCCGGCGCGCAAGGCCTCGCGGCTGCTGCCAATCGAGGCGCTTCGCTACGAGTGAGCACGCTGCCGTCGGCGCGCAACGGGGAGCGGCAGGGAACGTGATGATTCGGATCGCAATCGGCCTTTGCCTCGGGCTGCTGCTGGCGGCCTGCGGCACGCTGCCCGGCCCGCGATCGTTCACCCCCTCTCCGTCCGACATCGATCGGCAGATCGAAGCCGACCTCGGTGCGACGTTCGAGCTGTTCAGGGGGCT
>JBHJND010000185.1:0-13960 GCA_048497655.1 Caballeronia novacaledonica | reverse complement strand
CGACAAAGGTCAATCGCCGCGATCGGTTCGCCGGCCGACTTGCCGAAGCATTGCCGGGAACGCCTTTCCGAGTCCTGCCCTGACGCGCGCGCCCGAAGAAGCCCGCCATGTCCGGGACCGCACGGCCCCGAAGGCCATGCTGCCTGCAGAACGGGAAATTGTATCAGCCCGAGCCGGTTCTCCGCCCCGTTCTTACCGGCCAATCCGGCCGCCGTGCCCCTCGGAAGACGCTGCAGCCATCAGGCGGGCACGCCGCTCCGAGAGTTCCCGGATCCTGGCCAGCGCATCCGCGTCCAGCGGCTGCCGTCCAGCCAGCAGTTCCAGTTCGCCGTTCAGGCGCCGCAGTTCAAGCTTGGCAAATGCACCGGCAAGCTCCAGGCGGGCGGCATCCGCGTCGGCCTCCGCCACCAGTTCGCGAGTCGCCGCCTCCCGGTATTGCTCGGCGAAGTCGCTCTCGGCGAGCAGTTCCTGCAGCGACCCGCAGGTCATGCCCGCCGTGCCGGACGCCGCCCGCCAGATCTCGACCACCTGCCGGTCGACCGGCGACTCGCCTTCGGCGAACTCGGCGGCGATCGCGCCGTCGAACTCGCTCGCCAGGTCCGGAAAGGCGAGCAGCCGCTGCAGGATGTGCTGCTTCAGGTCGGCGGTTTCCGCCACCTGCGGCCGGTTCCTGCCGCGGGCAGGCGCCTCGGGCAGCCGCCGCCACGGCTTGATGCCGAACAGGCTCTCGACCTCGGCCGGGGCGCTGCGCGCCACCTCTGCCAGTTCATTGAGCAACTGCATGCGCAGCGCGCCTGCCGGCATCGACGAGACCAGCGGCCTGGATTCGGCAAGCAGCGCCGCGCGGCCCTCGGCGGTGGCCAGGTCCTTGCCCTCCGACAGCGAGCGGATGAACCAGCGCGACAGCGGCAGCGCCCTGTCGAGCTCCGTGGCGAAGGCTTCCGCCCCGTGCGACTTGACCAGGCTGTCGGGGTCCTCGCCCTCGGGCAGCAGAAGGAAATCGATGCGCCGGGTGTCGGCCAGCACCGGCAGCGCCGCCTCCAGCGCCCGCCGTGCTGCCTTGCGCCCCGCGGCGTCGCCGTCGAAGGCAAAGACGACGTGCTCGGACAGACGCAGCAGTTCGCCGACGTGGTGCGACGTCACCGCGGTGCCAAGCGCCGCCACCGCTTCCTCGAAACCCGCCTGCGCCAGCTGGATCACGTCCAGATAGCCTTCGCAGACGATCACCCGACGCTTGCGGCGGATCGCCTCCTGCGCCTCGAACAGTCCATAGAGTTCCCGCCCCTTGTGAAACAGCGGTGTCTCGGGCGAGTTCAGGTACTTGGGCTCGGACCCGTCGAGCGACCGCGCCCCGAAGCCGATCACCCAGCCGCGCCGGTTGCGAATCGGGAACATCACCCGGCCGCGAAAGCGGTCGTATCGCTTGCCCTCGTTGGCGATCACCAGGCCGGCCTCGACCAGCTGCGGGTCATCGTAGTTGTCGAAAGCCGCGGCAAGAGCGGTCCACTCGTCGGGCGAGACGCCGAGCGCATAGCGGGCGGCGGTCGCACCGCGCAGGCCCCGCCCCTTCAGGTAGCGGATCGCCGCCTCGCTGCCTTTCAGGCATTGCCGGTAGTAGTCCGACGCTTTCTGCAGCAGGTCGGCCAGCGCCTTCAGCTGCCCGACTGCCTGCCCCGCTTCCGGCGACCCTTCGGGCACCTTCATCCCCGCCTGCTGCGCCAGCTCGCGCACCGCGTCGACGAAGCCGAGGCCGCGATGCTCCATCAGGAAACCGACGGCCGTGCCATGGGCGCCGCAGCCGAAGCAATGGAAGAACTGCTTGCTCGGGCTGACCGTGAACGAGGGCGACTTCTCGCTGTGGAACGGACACAGCCCGAGGAAGTTCTGGCCCGCCTTCTTCAGCTGGACGTAGCGGCCCACCACATCGACCAGGTCGACGCGGGCCAGCAGGTCCTGGATGAATCCCTGTGGGATCACGGCTCTTGCAGCGTGCCCTCAACCCCGAATGCGGGCAATTGTGCATCCCCGCCCGCCGGCCGGCAGCCGCTCGCCGACCGCAGCGGTCAGCCCGCCAGGCGCCTCTTCACCACCGCCGACACCTGGCCGATGTCGGCCCGGCCGGCCAGCCGCGGCTTGAGCAGACCCATGACCTTGCCCATCGCCGCCGGCCCGGTCGCTCCCAGTTCCGAGATCGCCGCGTCGATCGCCGCGCCTACCTCGGCCTCGCTCATTTGCTGCGGCAGGTATGCGGCGAGCACGTCGACCTCGGCCGTTTCCTTGGCCACCAGATCGGCGCGGCCGCCGGCGTCGAACTGGGCAATCGAATCCTTGCGCTGCTTGATCAGCTTCTCGACGATCGCCAGCACCGCCGCGTCGTCCGCCTCGGCGCGGCTGTCGATTTCGCGCTGCTTGATCGCTGCCAGCAGCAGGCGGATCGCCGACAGCCGCTCGGCCTGGCGCGCCCGCATGGCCGCCCTCATGTCCTCGGTGATTCGATCCTTCAGGCTCATCGTGCCTCCCCACGCCCGCTTCGCATGCAATAAACGAAAAACGCGCCCGTTGGGCGCGCTTCCAGTCAGGCTTTCCGACCCGGCCGCGACGGCCGGCCGACCGGCCCTAGTAGAGCTTCTTCGGCAGCATCTGGCTGCGCAGACGCTTGAAATGGCGCTTGATCGCGGCGGACTTCTTGCGCTTGCGCTCGGCCGTCGGCTTCTCGTAGAACTCGCGGGCGCGCAGTTCGGTCAGCAGACCGCTCTTCTCGATGGTGCGCTTGAAGCGGCGCAGTGCCACTTCGAATGGCTCGTTTTCCTTGACGCGGATCGTAGGCATGAAGTCTGTGTCTGGTCCGAGCCAGACCCACTCTGGCCCTCGAAAGCGGGCGAATATAGCACGGCCCCGCCGGCCCGCCGCAAGCCCGGCGGGCCGCCGCGACGAAGTCGCGCCCGGCAGCAGGCCGGGCAAGGGGCTTGGCTAGACTGCAGGCACGCACCCCTTCCCCGGTTCCTGCCCGGCTGCCGAGTCCAGGCCGCCAAGCGCCAGTCGTGATCGTTCTCGGCCTCGAAACCTCCTGCGATGAGACCGGCGTCGCGCTGCTCGACAGCCAGCGCGGCGTGCTGGCGCACACCCTGCACTCGCAGGTCGACATGCACCGCGACTACGGCGGCGTGGTGCCTGAACTGGCCTCGCGCGATCACATCCGACGCCTCTTGCCGCTGGTGCAGCAGGCGCTGGCCGACGCCGGGACCGACCTGTCCGATGTCGATGCCATCGCCGTGACCGCCGGCCCCGGCCTGGTGGGCGCGCTGCTGGTCGGCGCCAGCTTCGGTCACGCGCTCGGTTTCGCCCTTGGCCGGCCGGTCATCGACGTCCACCACATGGAAGGACACCTGCTGTCGCCGCTGCTGGCCCGCCCGCAGCCGAATTTCCCGTTCGTCGCGCTGCTGGTATCGGGCGGGCACACCCAGTTGATGCAGGTCGATGGCTTCGGCACCTACCGGCTGCTCGGCGAAACCCAGGACGACGCCGCCGGCGAGGCATTCGACAAGACCGCGCAGTTGCTGGGCCTCGGCTATCCCGGTGGCCCGGCCGTGTCCAGGCTGGCCGAGTTCGGCGTCGCCGGCGCCTTCAGCTTTCCGCGGCCGATGCTGCATAGCCGCGACCTGCACTTCAGCTTCAGCGGCCTGAAGACGGCGGTCCTTACGGCGGTTCGCAACGCCGGCAACCTGTGCGAGCAGGTGCGCGCCGACATCGCGCGGGCGTTCATCGACGCCGTGGTCGAGGTGCTGGTTCGCAAGTCGCTCGCCGCGCTCGCCCTGACTGGCCTCCGGCGGCTGGTGGTGGCCGGCGGTGTAGGCGCCAACCGCCAGTTGCGCGAGGCGCTCTCGCGCGAGACGAAGCGGCTCGGCGCCGAACTGTTCTTCCCGCCGCCGGAACTGTGCACGGACAACGGCGCGATGATCGCCATGGCCGGGCTGGCACGGTTGCAGGCCGGCACCGTCGAGACGCCGCTTGCCTTCGGCGTGCGGCCGCGCTGGCCGCTCGGCGGCGGCTGAACTGCCGCGGCGCGTCAACCGCGCGCCGACCTTGCGCCGATGCGACGTTCCTTGCCGGAGAGCAGGTTGGCGATGTTCTGCCGGTGCCGCACGACCAGCAGCACGCTCATCACGGCGATGACCGCCGACACGTCGGCCGCGCCGGTCAGCCAGAGCAGAGCAAACGGGGCGACGGCCGCGGCGCACAGCGACGACAGCGACGAATAGCGGAACACCGCGGCAACGGCCAGCCACGTGGCGCAGGCCAGCAGTCCGCTGCCCGGGTGCAGCGCCAGCAGCGCTCCCAGGAAGGTGGCGACCCCCTTGCCGCCCTTGAAACCGAAGAAGATCGGATACAGGTGGCCGGCGAAGGCGGCCAGCGCCGCCAGCGCCACGGTGAACTCGCCGATGCCGAACGGCGGCCCGAAAGCGCGCACCAGCCACACGGCCACCGCGCCCTTGGCCGCGTCGCCGAGCAGCGTAAGCGCGGCCGCCGCCTTGCTGCCCGAGCGCAGCACGTTGGTCGCGCCGGGGTTGCCCGAACCATAGCTTCGCGGATCGGCGAGGCCGAACAGGCGGCTCATCACCACGGCAAACGACACCGAGCCGAGCAGGTACGCGCCGGCGATCGCCGTGATCGATGCCGCCAGGGACACGAGACCCTCCTCAGGCTTCCAGCGCGCAGTCGACCGGCACCGCGCCCAGCGGCCCGGCGAGCACCGACGGCGAGATGCCGACCAGGAAGCCGCGCCGGCCGCCGTTGATGTAGATGCGATCGAGTCCGAGCACCGAGCGCTCGACGAAGATCGGCGTCGGCTTGCGCAGGCCGAACGGCGAGGTGCCGCCGACCTGGTAGCCCGTGTGTCGCTGCGCCGCCTCCGGCGTGCACGGCTCGATGCGCTTGCGGTCGACCTGGCGGGCGAGGCTCTTGGTCGAGACCTTGCGGTCGCCGTGCATCAGCACGATCAGCGCCTTGCCCTGCTCGTCCTGCATCACCAGCGTCTTGACCACCTGGTGCTCGGGCACTCCCAGCGACTGCGACGACACCCTCGTGCCGCCGTGCTCGACGTACTCGTAGGCGTGCTCATCGAACGCCACGCCCTGCTTGCGCAGCCAGGCCGTCGCCGGCGTCTCGGAAACGTGGGTCGCCCTGCTCATCGGCGCGCAGTCTAGCCAGCTAGCCTCTCGGGTGGTGGCGCTCGTGCAGCGCCTGCAGCCGTTCGCGCGCCACATGGGTGTAGATCTGCGTGGTCGAGATATCGGCATGACCGAGCAGCATCTGCACCACGCGCAGGTCGGCGCCGTGGTTGAGCAGGTGGGTGGCGAACGCGTGGCGCAGGCCGTGCGGCGACAGCGGTGCGCGGATGTCGGCCAGCAGCGCGTAGCGGCGGGTCAGCTTCCAGAACATCTGCCGGGTCATCGAGCTGCCTTGCCTGGTGACGAAAAGCGCATCGGCGCCGCGGCCCGCCAGCAGCGCCGGCCGCGCCTGCACCATGTAGCGCTCCAGCCACAGGCGCGCTTCCTCGCCGACCGGCACGACCCGCTCCTTCTGTCCCTTGCCGGTGACGCGCACCAGCCCGTCGGCCAGCGAGACCTCGACGAGCTTCAGGCCGACCAGTTCGCTGACGCGCAGCCCGGTCGCGTACAGCAGTTCGAGCATCGCCCGGTCGCGCAGGCCGAGTTCCGAGCCGGCATCGGGAGCGGCCAGCAGCGCCTCCACCTGTTCCTCGGTCAGCGACTTCGGGAACCGCGGCGGAGCCTTCGCGGCGGCCAGACGAAGTGTCGGATCGCGATCGATCATCCCCTCGCGCAGCGCCCAGCGGTAGAAGCGGCGCAGCGTCGCCAGCCGACGGTTCGCCGTGCTGGCGCGCGAGCAGGCGAAGGTCGCGGCGAAGTACTGCTGCAGGTCGGCTTCGCCGGCGGCGAGCAGATCGCTGCCGGCGAGTTGCGCCGACAGTTGCCGCAGGTCGCGCCGGTAGGCGGCCAGCGAGTTCGCCGCCAGTCCGTCTTCCAGCCACAGTGCATCGACGAAGCGGTCGATCAGCGGCGTCGCCGAGGTGCCAGCCTCGGCCGTACCGGTTCTCTTCACCACCGACCGCGACCCGTGTCACTGCCGCCGTTCGAACGCCCTGCGGCCCCCAAACGACAAAGCCCGGACCGTGCCGGGCTTCGCAACGCCGAGACCCGCACCGTCAGCCGCCCAGCAGGCCCCGCTTGAGGTCGGCGTCGACCGGCTTGTCGCCGATCCAGATGCGCAGGACCGCCTCGAAGAAGTTCTCGCCTGGAATCGCCGCCCCGCGCGGCTGGTCGTTGACCAGGATGCGAGTGCCGCCATCCGGCGTGAACTCGAAATTGATCCGATCGCCCTTCTTCGCCTCGCCCACCGCCTTGAAGTTGGCGTTCAGCGCGTCGATCTGCGGCTTCAGGCCGGCCAGTTGCTCGGCGCTCAGGTTGGCCTTCAGGCCGTCGTTCAGCGCGCCGACGAAGGTGTCGGCATCGACGTTGCGCAGCATGCCGATCGCCACCCGCCGCGGGCCCTTCTGGGCGAGCAGCGCCGCCGGCGAATTCGACTTCTGCGGCACGTACAGGCCCGCCGCATAGACCTTGAACATCACCCGTGTGCGGACGCCGGCGCCGTTCAGCTGCAAGGGCTGTCCGCCGACCTCCACGGTCGGATCGAATTTCACTCCTTCCACTTCGACCGCCTGCGCCAGCGCGGTCGCCGCCGTCAGAAGCATTGCGGCGAGGATCTTTCTCATCGGCGTCTCCTTGTGGGATCTACTGCGTATTGCCAAGCGGCTCGGCAACCGTGGTCCGGCCGAGCCCCTTGGGAAGGGGAAAGACTACGTGCTCCTCGACGCCCTCGAGCACGCGCACGCGCGAGGCGCCCAGCGACCGCAGGCGATCGATCAGTGCCTGCACCAGCGACTCGGGTGCGGAGGCGCCCGCCGTCACGCCGATGCGCCTGCGGCCCTGCAACCAGGCGGGATCGACGTCGTCGCCACTGTCGACCAGGCGGGCGGGCACGCCGAACCGCTCCGCCACCTCGCGAAGCCGGTTGGAGTTCGAACTGGTCCGGCTGCCGATCACGATCACCAGGTCGACCTGCGGCGCCATGAACTTGACCGCGTCCTGGCGGTTCTGAGTCGCGTAGCAGATGTCGGCCCTCTTCGGCGCCGCGATGTTCGGGAAGCGCCCCTTCAGGGCCGCGACCACCTGCGCCGCGTCGTCGATCGACAAGGTGGTCTGCGTGACGTAGCCGAGGCAATCCGGATCCCGCACCTGCAGCCTCGCCACGTCGTCCGGCGACTCGATGAGGTGGATGCCGCCGTCGGCCTGGCCCATCGTCCCCTCGACTTCCGGATGGCCGGCATGGCCGATCATCACCACCTCGCGGCCCTGCGCCCGCATCCGCTCGACCTCGACGTGCACCTTGGTCACCAGCGGGCAGGTGGCGTCGAACACGCGCAGCCCGCGCGCCTGCGCCTCGCCGCGCACCGCCTTCGACACTCCGTGGGCGGAGAAGACCACCGTCGCGCCGGCCGGCACCTGGTCGAGCTCGTCGACGAACACGGCGCCCTTGGCGCGCAGGTCGGCCACCACATGGGTGTTGTGGACGATCTCGTGGCGGACGTAGATCGGCGCGCCGTGCACCTGCAGCGCCCGCTCGACGATCTCGATCGCGCGGTCGACGCCGGCACAGAAGCCGCGCGGCTGGGCGAGCAGCACTTCCATCACAGGACCCCGATCACGCAGACGGAAAATCGCACCGGCACTCCTGCCAGCGGATGATTGAAGTCGACGACGACGCGCCGCGCGTCGCGTTCCTTGAGCACCCCGGCGACGCGGGCGCCGTCGGGCCTGTTGAACTCGACCACGTCACCCGGCGCGTAGTCGCCGCCGGCCTCGGCATTGGCGTCGAAAGCGGCCCGCGACAGCGCCTGCACCAGTTGCGCACTGCGCTCGCCGAACGCCTCTTCCGGCGCCAGTTCGAAGGACGCCTCATCGCCCTCGGCCAGGCCGAGCAGCCGGGCCTCGAGCCCCGCGGCGAGGTGCCCGCCACCGAGCTGCAGCGTCGCCGGGCGGCCGCCGTGCGTGCTGATCACCTCCCGCTCGGCGCCATCGACCAGCGCGGCAAGACGATAATGCAGGGTCACGTGCGAATCGGGCGCGATCCGGGCCATGGCAGACGGCAGACGCATTCGCGGCATTGTAGCCAACGGCCCCCGGCGGACCGTGCGCGACTGGCCGGCAACGGAGCGTCCGCGCGAGCGGCTGCTCAGGCATGGGCCGCAGGCCCTGTCGGAGGCGGAACTGCTGGCGGTGTTCCTGCGCATCGGCCTGCCGGGGCAAAGCGTGCTCGATCTGGCGCGCGGCGCGATCGAGCGCTTCGGCTCCCTGAACGGGCTGCTGAATGCCCCGGCCGAAGAGATCCGGGCAATTCCGGGTTTCGGGCCGGCCAAGTGCGCCCAGTTGCTGGCCGTGATCGAACTGGCGCGGCGGGCACTGAAGGAGGAGGTGCAGCGCCAGCACCTGCTCGATTCGCCTCCGAAAGTGCGCGAGTACCTGCGCCTGCGGATCGGCCGCCTGCCGCACGAGGTCTTTGCGGCGCTGTTCCTCGACGCGCAGAACCGGCTGATCGACGACGAGGAACTGTTCCGCGGCACGCTGACGCAGACCAGCGTTTACCCGCGCGAGGTGGTCAAGCGGGCCCTGGCACGCAACGCGGCGGCGGTGATCTTCGCCCACAACCATCCGTCCGGCCTGGCCGAGCCCAGCCGGGCGGACGAGTTGCTGACCCGCACCCTGCGCGAGGCGTTGGCGCTGGTCGACGTGCGCGTGCTGGACCACGTCATCGTCGCAGGCACCTCGAGCGTGTCGTTCGCCGAACGGGGACTGCTCTAGGCTGGATCGCGGCCGAGCCGGTTGGCCAGCGCTGGAACTCGCCCGCGGCGCCCGGTATACTCGCGGGCTTTCGCCCGGCCGGCCCCTGCGCAGGAACGCCGCCGGCCCGTGGCGGCATAACCGGATTCAGGTCGAGGGAACAGCCATGGCACGAGTGTGTCAAGTCACGGGCAAGAAGCCGATGGTCGGCAACAACGTATCGCACGCCAACAACCGGACCAAGCGCCGCTTCCTGCCGAACCTGCAGGACCGCCGCTTCTGGGTCGAGAGCGAGAAGCGCTGGGTGCGGCTGCGCCTGACCAACGCCGGCCTGCGCACGATCGAGAAGCAGGGCATCGACGCCGTGCTTGCCGAGATGCGCGGCCGCGGCGAAATCTGAACTGAAACGGGAGAGCGACGATGGCGAAGGGCGCCCGCGAGAAGATCAAGCTGGAATCGTCGGCCGGCACCGGCCACTTCTACACGACGTCGAAGAACAAGCGCACGACGCCTGAGAAGCTGCAGTTGATGAAGTACGACCCGGTGGCGCGCAAGCACGTCGCCTACAAGGAAACCAAGCTCAAGTAGGCGGCTGGCGCAGCCGAAAAAAAACCGGCCGCGGCCGGTTTTTTTGTTTCCCCGAGCCCGCGCTGGCTCAGGCCGACGCCGGCGCGTAGCTGCGGATTCGCAGCGCCGCATCCTGCAGCACCCGGATGCCGCTCGCTTCGGCACGCGCGATCCAGTCCTGCAGATTGGCGAGCATCTGCTCGCGCGAGGCGCTGCCGCGCTCCCAGATCGCGGCCAGCTCGGCGCGCATGTCCACCAGCGTGCGCATCGCGCCGCTGCGTCCGAGCAGTTCACGCAGGGTCTGCTGCTGCGCCGCCGGAATCGACTTCATGTCCGACTTGCGCAGCCAGCGGCGCAGCGCGCCGAAGCGATGCCTGTCGGCCGCCGACAGGCCCGGCCCGCGCAGCTCCTCGTTCAGCGTCGAGCGCAGCCCGCGGGCGTAGCGGGACAGCAGGTCGTAGCGGTTGGCGATCACCGCCTGCAGGGTCTGCACGTCGATACCGGCCCGTGGGGCCGTCACCTTCGGCACCGGGGCCACGCGCAGCACCTTCGCCAGGCCGAGCGCCGACAGGATGCGGATGTAGGTCCAGCCGAGGTCGAACTCGAACCACTTGCTCGACAGCTTGGCCGAGGTCGGGAAGGTGTGGTGGTTGTTGTGCAGTTCCTCGCCGCCGATCAGGATGCCCCAGGGGCTGATGTTGGTGGCGGCGTCCGGGCTGTCGTAGCTGCGATAGCCCCAGTAGTGGCCGATGCCGTTGATCACGCCGGCGGCAAAGAACGGGATCCAGATCATCTGCACCGCCCACACCGCGATGCCGGCGGCACCGAACAGGATCAGGTCGGCGCCCAGCATCAGGCCGCAGCCGTGCCAGGTGAATCGCGAATAGACGTTGCGCTCCAGCCAGTCGCTCGGCGTGCCATGGCCGTAGCGGGCCAGGGTCTCCTTGTTGCCAGCCTCCTCCATGTACAGCTCGGCGCCCTGCCACAGCACCTTGCGCAGTCCGCGCGTCTGCGGGCTGTGCGGGTCCTCCGGCGTCTCGCACCTGGCGTGATGCTTGCGGTGGATCGCCACCCACTCCTTGGTCTGCATGCCGGTCGTCAGCCACAGCCAGGCGCGGAAGAAGTGCGAGACGACCGGATGCAGGTCGAGCGCGCGGTGCGCCTGCGACCGGTGCAGGAAGATCGTCACCGCCGCGATGGTGATGTGGGTGAGGAACAGGGTGGCCAGCACGAGTTGCCACCAGGACAGGTTCAGCACCCCGCCATCGAGGAATTCGAGGAAATGCATTCAGCCTCCGAGATGTCCGGCGGCCAGCGGGCCGGCCGGAAAAACAACGACTTGCGATTGTACGGGCCCCGGCGCGCAGGGTGAAGCCGGTCTGGACCGCCCTTGCCGGGCCGAGCGGGGCCGACCCCTTATGGCCGCCGCTGCAGCACCGCGGCGAAGAAGCCGTCGGTCGCATGCCTGTGAGGCAGCATCACGAAGTACGGCGCGGCGTCCTCGAGACCGGGGATCGAGATCCCCTGCGGCCGCAGCACGTCGACCACCGGCACCGGCGCGAACTGCGGCTGCTCGGTGATGAAGCGCTCGATCACCGCCTGGTTCTCCTCGGCCAGCAGCGAGCAGGTCGCATAGACCAGCCGCCCTCCCGGCTTGACCAGCCGCGACGCCGCCCGCAGCACCTTGTGCTGCACTTCGTTGACGCGCGCCAGCTCGTTCTCGTCGAAGCGCCACTTTAGGTCCGGGTTGCGCCGCAGGGTGCCGCTGCCCGAGCAGGGTGCGTCGACCAGCACGCGGTCGATCTTTCCGGACAGCCGCTTGACCCGCAGATCGTTCTCGGTGGCGATCGCCGCCGGATGCACGTTGGACAGCCCGCTGCGCTTCAGCCGCGGCCCCAGGCCGGCCAGCCTCCGCGCATGGATGTCGAAGGCATAGATCCGTCCTGTCGAGCGCATCAGGCTGCCCAGCGCCAGAGTCTTGCCCCCGGCGCCGGCGCAGAAGTCGACCACCATCTCGCCGCGCCGCGGCGCCACCAGGCGGGCGATCAACTGGCTGCCCTCGCCCTGCACCTCGATCTTGCCGTCCTGGTACAGCGGCCAGCGCGTCAATCCGGGCTTCTCATGCAGCCGGATCCCCTCCGGCGAATACGGCGTCGGTTCGGCATTCATCGGCGCGTGCTGACGCGTCGCCGCGTGCAGCTCGGCCAGCACCTGGTCGCGCTGCGCCCGCTGCGTGTTTACGCGCAGGTCCAGCGGCGCCGGCTCGTTCATGGCGGCGAACAGCGCGTCCGCATCCTCGTACTGCCGGCTGACACGGTCGTACAGCCAGGTCGGCACTTCGGCCTGCGCGGCGCGCGGCGCCAAGTCGAGGCGCTTGGAGAACGCGTGCCGCACTGCGCGCTCGTCGCTGCGCAGCGCGCGCGGATCGAGCGCGTCGGCGCCGTGCTGGCGCGCCAGGGTGACCAACGCCGCCAGGCGCGGAGCGCGCTGCGGATGCGCCGGCTGCATCATCCAGCGCAGGCTGGCAAGGCGGCGCAGAGCGAAGAACACCGCCTCGGCGATCAGGCTCCGGTCGCGGCTGCCGAGCTTGGCGTGACGCTTGAAATAGCGTGACATCACCGCGTCGGCCGGTCCGTCGAAGCGCAGCACCTGGGACAGCAGCTGCGCCAGGTGGTCGACGACCAGCGAGGTGATCCGCTGTCCGGTCATCCGAGCAGGGCCAGCGCCTCGGCCGGCAGGTCGCGGGTTTCGGCCCGGCCTTCGCGCAGCGCGACTTTGCCCTCGGCGAGCCAGCGCGTGCAGCGCGGCAGCAGCTGGTGCTCGCGCTGCAGGACGCGCGCCGCAAGAGTTTCCTCGCTGTCCGAGGCAAGCACGGTCACCGCGGCTTGGGCGATGATCGCGCCGCCGTCGACTTCGCCGGAGACGAAGTGGACCGTCGCGCCGTGCACGCGCACGCCCGCTGCGATCGCCTGCCGGTGCGTCGCCAGGCCCGGAAAGGCCGGCAGCAGCGAAGGATGAATGTTGATCAGCCGGCCGGCGAAGCGGGCAACGAAGCCGCCGCTCAGCACGCGCATGAAGCCGGCCAGAACGACGACGTCCGGCGAGTGGCCCTCGATCGCCTCGGCCAGAGCGGCGTCGAACTCCTCGCGCGAGCCGAACCGCTGGTGTTCGATCACCGCGGCGGGCACGCCGTGCGCGGCGGCGACGGCGAGCCCCGCGGCGTCCACCCGGTTGCTGATCACCGCGACGACCCGCGCCGGCACCACGGTCGCCCAGCGCTCCGCCTCGGCGGTGCGCAGGATCGCTTCGAGATTGCTGCCGCGCCCGGAGATCAGGCAGACGATGCGTTTCATGCGGCGCGGATTCTACGCGGCGCCCTTCAGGGCAACGACCTGCCGCCGAACGCCGCCAGAGGCGGTTCGTATAATCGCGCGCCCCATCTTCCCTCGACCATGAAGATCTTTCGCGGCATCGCCCGCAGCGACGATCGCGTGCCGGTGGCGCTGGCGATCGGCAACTTCGACGGCGTCCACCGCGGCCACCAGGCGCTGCTGGCGCAGCTGGCCACCGCCGCGCGCCGGCACGGCCTGAGCCCGGCGGTGATGACCTTCGAGCCGCATCCGCGCGAGCTCTTCACGCCCGAGACCGCGCCGGCCCGGGTGGCGAACATTCGCGACAAGATTGAGGCACTGGCGGCCAACGGAGTCGAGCGCGTCTTCATCCAGCACTTCAGCCGCCGTTTCGCTTCGCTCGCGCCCGAGCAGTTCGTCGGCGAGGTGCTGGTCGCCGGGCTCGACATGCGCTGCCTGCTGGTTGGCGACGACTTCCGCTTCGGCGCTCGCCGGGCCGGCGACGTCGATCTGCTGCGCAGCCGCGCCGCGCATTACGGCTATGTCGTCGAGCAACTGGCCACCGTGAAGGAGCACGGCGTGCGCGTGTCCAGTTCCGAGGTCCGCGAAGCGCTAGCCGCCGGCGACCTGGCGCACGCCGCGGCACTGCTCGGCCGGCCGTACGCGATCTCCGGCCGCGTGCTGCACGGGCGCAAGCTGGGGCGCGAGATCGGCTTTCCGACCCTGAACCTGCGGCTGGCGCACAAGCGCCCGGCTGCCCGCGGCATCTACGCGGTGAAGGTGCACGGGCTCGGCGAGCACGCGCGACCCGGTGTGTCCAGCATCGGCCTGCGGCCGACGGTAGAAGACAGCGACCGCTGGCTGCTCGAGGTGCACCTGTTCGACTTCGCGCAGGATGTCTACGGCCGGCTGGTCCGGGTCGAACTGGTGCACAAGCTGCGCGACGAAACCAAGTACGAGTCGCTGCACGCGCTGTCCGACGCCATCGGCCGCGACGCTGCCGCCGCGCGCGCCCTGCTGGCGCCGGCAGGGCCGGCCGCCTGACGCAGCGCGGGAGCCGTCCGCGCCGTCCGTAGAATCCGCGCCTTTCGACCGACCTTGCAGAGCCCGAGGGGGCCAAGGAGCAAC
>JBHJND010000184.1:0-1826 GCA_048497655.1 Caballeronia novacaledonica | reverse complement strand
CCGCACCTGGTGCTCAACGCGCTGAACGATCCGTTCGTGCCGGCGGCGAGCCTGCCGCGGCCGCAGGACGTCTCCCGCTTCGTGCACCTCGAGCAGCCCGGCGAGGGCGGCCACATCGGCTTCGCCCGCGGGCGCCTGCCGGGCGACCTCGGCTTCCTGCCGGAGCGCCTGTTCCGCTTCTTCGAGCAGGGCCTGTAGGTGTCGGCGCGGCTCAGCCGCGGCCGACAAACGGCATCTTGGTGGCCATGATGGTCATGAACTGCACGTTCGACTCCAGCGGCAGGCCGGCCATGAAGACGACCGCCTGCGCCACGTGCTCGACGTCCATGCGCGGCTCCACGGCGATGCGGCCGTCGGCCTGCGCGATGCCGTTCTTCATCCGCTCGGTCATCTCGGTGGCGGCGTTGCCGATGTCGATCTGGCTGCAGGCGATGTTGAATGGCCGGCCGTCGAGCGAGAGCGACTTCGTCAGCCCGGTGATCGCGTGCTTGGTCGACGTGTAGGGGGCCGTGTTCGGTCGCGGCGCGTGCGCCGAGATCGAGCCGTTGTTGATGATGCGGCCGCCCTGCGGCTGCTGCCGCTTCATCACCCGCACCGCCTGCCGCGCGCACAGGAAGGAGCCGTGCAGGTTGGCGTCGACCACCGTGCGCCACTGCTCGACCGTCAGTTCGTCGATCGGCACCGCCGGCGCGCCGGTGCCGGCGTTGTTGAACAGCACGTCGACGCGTCCGAAACGCTGCACCGTCGCCTCGAACAGGTGCTCGACGGCGGCCGGGTCGGCGACGTCGCAGGGCACGACCAGCGTCTCTGCGCCGGCCGCCGCGGCGGCGGTGGCGTCGAGCGCGTCCTTCCTGCGGCCGGCCAGCGTCACCGCATAGCCGGCGCGGACGAGGGCCAGCGCCGCGGCCCGGCCGATGCCGGAGCCGGCGCCGGTCACCACGGCGACCTTGCGTGTTGTCTCGCTCATTGTCTGCCTCCCTCGAGCCCGATCGCTGATACGACAAGCCGCGAGCTTATCCGCTGGCGACTGCCCGGCGAACCGATCGCCCGCTCGGCGATCCGCGGCCTCGGCGGCCGCAACTACGCGTGTGACGGGCGCGGCCGCTGCGGGCGGCGGGGCCGTGCCCCGGTCAGGGCGCGTAGCCGTCCGACAGAGTCTTCATGAAGGCGACGATCGCGTCTTCCTCGGCGGCGCTGAGCTTCAGCTTGCCGAGTTCGCTGCGGTTGACGTTGCGCGCCACCTCGGGCGCCGGCCAGCACGCGGCGGCGAGCGCCTCCGCCTCGCTGTAGCCGCGGCCGTCCGGCCGCGGCGGGCAGGCCGGCTTCGCGTCGCGCGTGTTGTAGAAGTGGACGATGCCCTTGAGCGACTTGAAGTAGCCGTTGTGCCCGTAGGCCTTGACGAAGCCCGGCTCGGGCCGCAGGTCGACGTTGCGCAGCGTCGGCACCTTGTGCTTGCCCATGGCCGCCTCGGCGTGCCGCGCGTAGTCGGCGCGGTCGGCGAGGAAGCCGCCCAGCCCCTTGTCGACGAACGCCGGCTCGGTCTTGTAGACCGGGTTGGCCGGATTGCGCGGCAGGCCGAGGTTGTCATAGGTGAAGTCGGTGAACAGCGGCCCCTGGCCGCCGGCGCGGTCCAGAACGTGGCAGTTGGCGCACTTGCCCTTGCCCTCGAACAGGCGAAGGCCGCGTCGCTCCTCGGCGGTGAACCTCGCCTTGCCGCGGGCGACCTGGTCGAACTTCGAGGTGAACGCGTTCGACTCGGGCGAGGCCTCGTAGGCGGCGATCGCCCGCGCGATCGCGTCGTAGGTCTTGTCCACGCGTGCCGCGTC
>JBHJND010000183.1:0-4382 GCA_048497655.1 Caballeronia novacaledonica | reverse complement strand
CTCCGATTCCTAGGACATTCCGATAAAACACAGACGCCGAGCCCTGTCTTTCCAGGTGAATCGGCCGCGAGGGGGCTGAAAAGCAATTGCGATGATTCAGATCTGGCAAGACTGCTCCAGGGTACTGGAGCGTGAACTGACTCCACAGCAGTACGTCGCCTGGATCAAGCCGTTGCGGGCGATTGCCTACGACCCGGACGCCCGTCAACTGCGGCTCGTCGCGCCTAACCGCCTGAAGCTCGACGCCGTGCGCAGCCAGTTCGCCGCACGGATCCGTGCGGCGGCGACGGAACTGGCCCAGCACCCGGTCGAGGTCCAGTTCGAGGTTGCAGTGGCAGCTACCGCCGAACCGGGCACCGATTCGCCGGATCTGGCCGAGGCATCCTCGCCGGCCGCCGACGGCGTTCCCCGCCAGTTCAACGACGGCCCGCCGCTATCGGTGCCGGGCGTGATCGAGCACGTCGAACGAGCCCGCCTGCAGCCGGGGCTGACTTTCGACACCTTCGTCACCGGCAAGGCCAACCAGCTCGCCCGCGCCGCGGCGATGCAGGTTGCCGAGAATCCCGGCGGCTCGTACAACCCGCTGTTCCTGTACGGCGGCGTCGGGCTGGGCAAGACTCACCTGGTGCACGCGGTCGGCAACGGCATCCTGGCGCGCAAGCCGAACGCCAAGGTGCGCTACATCCACGCCGAGCAGTACGTCAGCGACGTGGTGCGCGCCTACCAGAAGAAGGCCTTCGACGAGTTCAAGCGCTACTACCACTCGCTCGACCTGCTGCTGATCGACGACATCCAGTTCTTCGGCGGCAAGAGCCGCACCCAGGAGGAGTTCTTCTACGCCTTCGAGGCGCTGGTCGCCGGCCGCAAGCAGATCATCATCACCTCCGACACCTACCCGAAGGAACTGAAGGACATCGAGGACCGCCTGGTGTCGCGCTTCTCGGTCGGGTTGACGGTCGGCATCGAGCCGCCGGAGCTGGAGATGCGGGTGGCGATCCTGCTCAAGAAGGCGGAGATCGAGCGGGCCGAGCTGTCCGAGGAAGTGGCCTTCTTCATCGCCAAGAACCTGCGCAGCAACGTGCGGGAGCTGGAGGGCGCGCTGCGCAAGATCCTCGCCTTCGCCTCGTTCCACGGCCGTCCGCTGTCGGTCGAGCTGGCGCGCGAGGCGCTGAAGGACCTGCTCGGCGCCAGCACCGGCCAGGTCACCGTCGAGCTGATCCAGAAGTCGGTCGCCGACTACTACAAGATCAAGGTCGCCGACATGTACAGCAAGCGGCGGCCGAACTCGATCGCCATGCCGCGCCAGGTCGCCATGTACCTGGCCAAGGAAATGACGCAGAAGAGCCTGCCCGAGATCGGCGAGCTGTTCGGCGGCCGCGACCACACCACGGTCCTGCACGCGGTGCGCAAGATCGGCCAGCACCGCAGCAAGGACAGCGAGCTGAACCACGCCCTGCACGTGCTCGAGCAGGCGCTGAAGAGTTGACCGGGGCTCCGCCGGACGGTCGCGGATCCTGTGGACAGGGCGGCTGCACGACTGTGGACAGCCGTGGGAAAATGCGCGGTTGCCCGAGAAACCGCGTAACTTGTCCAAGCCGGTCCACAGCCGCCGTGCATCGCCGCCAACGGCCTGCCCACAGGCTTGTCGGCGCGGCAAGTCGCTGATGCATAAGCGCTGCCGCGGCTTTTCCCCAGCCGCCCCCGGCCTCTATTAACTAGCTTTTCTTGTTCTGAGAGAAAAGGAAAACAATGCAACTCGTCAAAGCCGGCCGCGATGCGTTGCTCAGGCCGCTGCAGGTGGTCAGCGGCATCGTCGAACGTCGGCAGACGCTGCCGATCCTCGCCAACGTCCTGGTGCGCAAGGACGGCGAGAACGTCTCCTTCACCGCCACCGACCTGGAGATCCAGATCCAGACCTCGGCGGCGATCGGCGCCGGCCGCGACGCCGCCGCCACCACGGTGTCGGCGCGCAAGCTGGTCGACATCCTGCGTGCGCTGCCTGAGGCCGACGTCGCGATGTCGCTGGCCGGCAAGAAGATCACCGTGCAGTCCGGCCGCAGCCGGTTCAACCTGCAGACGATGGCGGCCGAGGAGTTTCCGGCGGTGGCGGCAGCCGAGTACACGGCCGACTTCGAGCTGCCGGCCGGCACGCTGAAGTACCTGCTGTCGATGGTGCACTACGCGATGGCGGCGCAGGACATCCGCTACTACCTGAACGGCATGCTGCTGGTGGTCGAAGGGCAGACGGTGCGTGCGGTGGCCACCGACGGCCACCGGCTCGCCCTGTGCGAGGTCACCAAGGACGGCGCGGCCAGCGGCCGCATCGAGGCGATCATCCCGCGCAAGACGATCCACGAGCTGTCGCGTCTGCTGCCTGACAGCCCGGAGGAGCCGGTGCGCGTGCAGATGGCCGCCAGCCAGGTGAAGTTCTCCTTCGGCGGCGTCGAACTGATCTCCAAGCTCGTCGAAGGCAAGTTCCCCGACTACACCAAGGTGATTCCGGCCGGCAACACGCGCCACTTCGCCGTTTCGCGCGAGCTGCTGGCCTCGGCGCTGCAGCGGGCGGCGATCCTGACCACCGACAAGTTCAAGGGCGTGCGCATGGTGCTCGGCGCCGGCAGCCTGAAGATCAACTCGACCAATTCCGACCAGGAAGACGCGCAGGAGGAGCTCGAGATCGACTACGCCGGCGATGGCCTGGACATCGGCTTCAACGTCACCTACCTGCTCGACGTGCTGGCCAACCTGAAGAACGAGCAGGTCAGCTTCGCGCTCGGCGACGCGCTCGGCAGCGCGCTGATCACCATGCCCGACAGCGAGAAGTTCAAGTACGTCGTTATGCCGATGCGGATCTAGCGCAGCGGGGCAGGACGCAGCACAAGGAAGCAGATGTCAGCAGTACCCATTGCGCCGGCACAGCCCGGCGACGGCAGCACGGCCAGCGACTACGGCGCCGGCAGCATTCAGATCCTCGAGGGGCTGGAGGCCGTGCGCAAGCGGCCGGGCATGTACATCGGCGACACGGGCGACGGCACCGGCCTGCACCACATGGTGTTCGAGGTCGTCGACAACTCGATCGACGAGGCGCTGGCCGGCTACTGCGACGACATCGTGGTCACCATCCACACCGACAACTCGCTGTCGGTGATCGACAACGGCCGCGGCATCCCGACCGGCATCAAGCTCGACGACAAGCACGAGCCGAAGCGCTCGGCGGCCGAGATAGCGCTCACCGAACTGCACGCCGGCGGCAAGTTCAACCAGAACAGCTACAAGGTCTCCGGCGGCCTGCACGGCGTCGGGGTGTCTTGCGTCAACGCGCTGTCGAAATGGCTGCGGCTGACGATCCGCCGTGACGGCAAGGTGCACTTCACCGAGTTCCGCCTCGGCGAGGTACAGGACCGTATCGTCGAAACCGTCGACGGCGTGCAGGTCTCGCCCATGAAAGTGATCGGCGAGACCGACAAGCGAGGCACGGAAGTCCACTTCCTGCCCGACGAGGAAATCTTCGGCAAGGTCGAGTTTCACTGGGAGATCCTGTCCAAGCGGCTGCGCGAGCTCTCCTTCCTGAACAACGGCGTGCGCATCCGGCTGATCGACCAGCGCGTCGGCAAGGAGGAGGACTTCGCCTTCTCCGGCGGCGTCAAGGGCTTCGTCGAGTACATCAACAAGGCGAAGACGGTGCTGCATCCCAACGTCTTTTACGTCTCCGGCGAGTCGGCCGCCGGCGGCGTGCCGGTCGGTGTCGAAGTGGCGATGCAGTGGAACGACGCCTACGCCGAGAACCTGCTCGCCTTCACCAACAACATTCCGCAGAAGGACGGTGGAACGCACATCACCGGCCTGCGTGCGGCGATGACGCGGGTGCTGAACAACTACATCAAGGCCGGCGAACTGGACAAGAAGGCCAGGGTGGAGACCACCGGCGACGACATGCGCGAGGGCCTGGCCTGCGTGCTCAGCGTCAAGGTGCCGGAGCCGAAATTCAGCGCCCAGACCAAGGACAAGCTGGTCTCCAGCGAAGTGCGGCCGGCGGTAGAGGACGTGATCGCCAGGGCGCTCGAGGCCTTTCTGCTGGAGAGGCCGGCGGACGCCAAGATCATCTGCGGCAAGATCGTCGAGGCGGCGCGCGCCCGCGAGGCGGCGCGCAAGGCGCGCGAGATGACCCGCCGCAAGGGGCTGCTCGACGGCGCCGGGCTGCCGGGCAAGCTCGCCGACTGCCAGGAGCGCGACCCGGCCAAGTGCGAGCTGTACATCGTCGAGGGCGACTCGGCCGGCGGCTCGGCCAAGCAGGGCCGCGACCGCAAGTTCCAGGCGATCCTGCCGCTGCGCGGCAAGGTGCTGAACGTCGAGCGCGCGCGCTTCGACAAGCTGATCGGCTC
>JBHJND010000182.1:0-5462 GCA_048497655.1 Caballeronia novacaledonica | reverse complement strand
CGTCGAGATCGACGTGGTCGGCGGCACCAGCATCGGCGCGGCGATGGCGGCGCTGATTGCCTTCGACCCGGACGTGGATCGCGCGATCGACATCGCGCGCTCGGCGTTTCGCGGCAACCCCACTGGCGACTACAACCTGCTGCCGCTGATGTCGCTGATCAAGGGCCGCCGCGTGCGCGCCGCGATTGCCCGCGCGCTGGACGCGCTCACCGGCGGGCCGGTCGACGTCGAGGACCTGTGGAAGGGCTTTTTCTGCGTCGCCAGCAACTATTCGCAGGGCCGCGAGCAGCGGCTGGCCAGCGGCGACCTCGGCCGGGCTCTGGTGGCGAGCATGGCCATTCCGGGCGCGCTGCCGCCGGCGATCCGCGACGGCGAACTGCTCTGCGATGGCGGCACGTTCAACAATTTCCCCGCCGACGCGATGCGCGAGATGCGCGGCGTCGGCCGCGTGATCGGCGTCGACCTCGGCATGCGCAACCCGCATCGGCTGGAGTTCGACGAAGTGCCGGACAGGTGGGCGTTGCTGCTCGACCGGCTCCGGCCGCGGCGAAAGCGCCGCTACCGGCTGCCGTCGCTGGTCTCCTACCTGCTCAACATCACGATCCTGTACAGCATCTCGCGCCAGGACGAGGCGCGGCGGCTGACCGACCTGTACTTCAATCCGCCGCTGCACAAGGTCGGCCTGCTGCAGTGGGAACGGTTCGACGCGATCGTCAGGCAGGGCGAGGAGCACGCGGCCGAGGTGCTCGGCAGGCTCGACGCCGGGCAGCGCGCCCGCCTCGGCATCGCTTCCTGATCCGGACCGGCAGCCGCGCGTTTCGGGCAACCGTTGTCCGCGATCGGCGCCGGCCCGGCCTCAGCGGTCGCGCGGCCAGAAGGCGTAGGCGTCCATCGCCAGCACGCCGCTGTCCACACCGAGGTCGAAGCGCTCGATGCGCGGCGCCGGTCCTGCCGCGCCGAAGGCGAACGGCAGCGGCAGGAAGTGCTCGTTGGTCGGGTGGGCGCGGCGCGCGTGCGGCGCCAGCTCGAGCCAGCGCGCGAGGCGGTCGCGGTCGTCGGTGCGCAGCGCCTCGTCGACCCAGTGGCCGAACTCGCGCACGTAGGGCTCGACGTCAGTCTCGGCCGGCTGCATGCCGTGCCGGCGCGCGAAGGCGACCCACTCGCGCAGGTTGTGCGTCATGTGGCCGGAGCCGACGATCAGCACGCCTTCGTCGCGCAACGGCGCCAGGATCCCGCCGAGCCGCAGGTGGTGCGCGGCGCCCAGCTGCGGCTGCAGCGAGATCTGCACCACCGGCACGTCGGCCTGCGGATACATGTGCAGCAACGGCACCCAGGCGCCATGGTCCATCCCCCGGCAGCCGTTGCCGTTGGCGGCGATGCCGGCGGCGCGAACGAGTTCGATCGCGCTCTCGGCCACTGCAGGTGCACCGGGCGCCGCGTAGCGCAATTCGTAGAGCGCCGGCGGGAAGCCGCCGAAGTCGTGGATCGTCTCCGGGCGGGTGGCGGTGGTCAGCATCGGCCACTCGCTCTCCCAGTGCGCCGAGGCGACCAGCAACGCCTTCGGCCGCGGCAGGTCGCGGCCGAGCGCCGCCCACGCCGCGCCAGCGCGCCCCGCCTGCAGGGCGTGCATCGGCGAGCCGTGCGAGATGAACAGGGTGGGCAGCATGGCGTTGCTCAAGCGGCCTGCAACTGCGGCCGGCGCTCGGCGCGCAGGTTGGCGAGCGCGTAGGCGCCGTTGCCGAGCAGCGCCTGCACCACGGTCGCGGCGGTGAGGAAGGCGGGGTACTCCCAGCCGCCTTTCGGCGCCGAGAACAGCCAGCCGTTGCCGAGGTGCGCCCAGGTGGCGCCGAGCAGCACCGGCACCAGCGCGGCCGATACCCAGCGAGTGCCGACGCCGGCGATCAGCAGCAGTCCGCCGACGAGTTCGGCAGCGAAGACGAGATAGGCGAGCGGCGCGGGCAGTCCCATCGACTGGAAGAACTGGGCGGTGCCGGGCAGCGTGAAGACGAGCAGCTTGAGCAGCGCATGGGCGACGAACATCGTGCCCAGCGACAGCCGCAGGACCAGCGCGGCGTAGGAAGCATTGCGGGTTTCGATCATGGCGTTCTCCTGAAATAGGTTCGGGTTGGCTGTGTTCGGCACGACTTGCTTGCGGCGAGGCCGTGCAGTGAGTCGCACTGTATTTGGATCGCTTGCCGGGATAAATAAGTGATGCAGATAAAGACAATCCCGAAAAATGAAATAATCAGGCATGGACCGGCTGGCCGCGATGCAGGCGTTCATCCACGTCGTCGAGGCGGGCAGCTTCGTGCGCGCAGCGGGGAAGCTCGGCGCCTCGACCTCGTCGATATCGCGGCTGATCGCCGACCTCGAGGCGCACCTCGGGGCGCGGCTGCTGAACCGCACCACGCGCAGGCTGTCGCTGACCGAGACCGGGCAGGCGTACTACGAGCGCTGCGTGCAGTTGCTGGCGGACCTCGACGAGGCGGAGGCCGCCGCGGGAGCGGCGGCCGCGGCGCCGTCGGGCCGTCTGAAACTGACCTGCCCGTACAACCTGCTGACGCAGCCGATCGCGCCGGCGCTTGCCGAATTCGGCCGCCGCCATCCTCAGGTGGGTTTCGACGTCACCGTCGCCGACCGGCTGATCGACCTGGTCGACGAGGGCTTCGACCTGGCGGTGCGCATCGGCGCGCCGGGCGGCGAGCAGCTGGTGGCGCGACGGCTCGGCTCGACGCAACTCGTGGCCTGCGCCTCGCCGGCCTACCTGGCCGGGCGCGGCGCGCTGCAGACGCCGGCCGATCTCGTTGGGCACAGCGCCCTGACCTACGCCTACGTCGCCTCGCCATTCGTATGGCGGCTCGCCGATGCCGAGGGCCGGCAGCACGAAGTGCGGGTCGGCGGCTCCCTGCACGCCAACAGCGGCGAACTGCTGGTAGCCGCAGCCGTCGCGGGCATGGGCATCGTCTTCGAGCCGGACTTCGTGGTCGGCCCCTACCTGGCGCGCGGCGAACTGCGGCGCGTGCTGCCGAAGTACTCCGGCCCGAAGCTCGACGTCTGGGCCGTCTACCCCAGCCGCCGGCACCTGTCGGCAAAAGTACGTACCTTCGTCGACTACCTGGCGGAGATCTTCGCCGCCGATCCGCTGCGCCCTCGCTCGCCTGCGGGCAACGCGGCGGGCGCGCGGCCGAAGGTCGAGCCCGCGCGCTGACCTCTCGGCCGGCGCCGACGGCAGGTGCCGGGCGGTTTCCTTCTGCTGCTGCGCACCAATAGACGCGCGCCTCTACGGCCTGCGGTTGACCGCGCCGCGCCGGTCGGAAATAGTACGAACGTTCGATTCTTTCCGAAATCGGCGGGCAGTCTGCACCCCGCCGAAGCGCCCCCGATCACCAGATGCCGCTGGCCGCCGCCATCAGTTCTCTCACCGCCCCCCTGCGCGACTCGCTGCGCCCGCGCAAGGGCGAGCTGACGCGGGCGGCGATCGTCGAGGCGGCGCTGGCGATCGCCCGCCGCGACGGCCTCGAGGGGCTGACGATCGGCGATCTGGCGGCGCAGATGCGGATGAGCAAGAGCGGGGTCTTCGCGCACTTCGGCTCGCGCGAGGAACTGCAGCGCGCGGTGCTGGCCGAGTACGCGTCGCGCTTCGTCGCCGAGGTGCTGGCGCCCGCCGTGCGCCGGCCGCGCGGCCTGGCGCGCCTGCAGGCGATCCTCGACAAGTGGCTGAAGCTGATGCGGCGCGAGATCGAGCAGGGTTGCCTGATGATCAGCGGCAGCATCGAGTACGACGACCGCCCCGGGCCGATGCGCGACGCGGTGGTCGGCATCATCCGCGGCTGGAGCGCCGAACTGCAGCGCGCGATCGAGGACGCCAAGGCCACCGGTGAGCTGCGCGCCGGCACCGACGCGGCGCAGCTTGCCTTCGAGATCTACGGTTTGATGCTGGGCTTCCACCAGAACGCCCGGCTGCTGCGCGCGGCCGACAGCACGCGCCGCGCCCGCGCCGGCCTGCAGCGCCTGATCGAGGCCGCCCGCAGCGCCCAGCCCGCAAAGCCCGCCGGCGCGGCCGCCGGCCGCACCGGTTCCGCAACCCCTCGCGCCGCCCGCCCCCCGCGGGGCAAGGCGCGTTCGCCGTCACCCTGAGGAGCAGCCATGCCCACCTACACGCCACCCCTGCGCGATCAGCAGTTCGTCATGCACGAGGTGCTGGGCGTCGCCGAGAAGTACCAGCAGATGCCGCGCTACGCGGAAGTCGATGCCGACGTCCTGAACCACGTGCTCGAGGAAGCCGGCAAGTTCTGCGCCGAGGAACTGCTGCCGATCAACCAGTCGGGAGACGAGGAAGGCTGCACGTTCGATCCGGTGAGCAAGGAGGTGCGCGCGCCGAAGGGCTTCCGCGAGGCCTACGACCACTTCCGCGCCGGCCACTGGCAGGGACTGTCCGCCGAGCACGAGTACGGCGGCCAGGGGCTGCCGCACCTGCTACAGATCGCGCTGTACGAGATGCAGTACTCGACCAACCAGGCCTGGGCGATGTACCCCGGCCTGACGGTCGGCGCCTACGAGTGCCTGCATGCGCACGCCTCGAAGGAACTGAAGGACCTGTACCTGCCGAAGCTGACCTCGGGCGAGTGGACCGGCACCATGTGCCTGACCGAGCCGCACTGCGGCACCGACCTCGGCATGCTGCGCACCAAGGCCGTGCCGCAGGCCGACGGCAGCTACGCGCTCACCGGCGAGAAGATCTTCATCTCCTCGGGCGAGCACGACATGGCGGAGAACATCATCCACCTCGTGCTGGCCCGCCTGCCCGATGCGCCGGCCGGCACCAAGGGCATCTCCCTGTTCGTGGTGCCGAAGTTCGTGCCCGAAAGCGGCGGCGCCGAGGCGAAGGTCGGCGCACGCAACGGCATCCACTGCGGCGGCATCGAGCACAAGATGGGCATCAACGGCAATTCCACCTGCCACATGGTGCTCGAGGACGCGAAGGGCTGGCTGGTCGGCGAGCCGAACAAGGGCCTGAACGCCATGTTCGTGATGATGAACGGCGCACGGCTGGCGGTCGGCGTGCAGGGGCTGGGCATCACGGAAGCCGCCTACCAGAACGCGGTGGCCTACGCGCGCGACCGCGGCCAGGGCCGCTCGCTGTCGGGTGCCAAGGCGCCGGACAAGCCCTCCGACCCGATCATCGTCCATCCCGACGTGCGCAAGATGCTGCTCACCGCGCGCGCCTACACCGAGGGCGGCCGCGCCTTCGCCTACTGGACGGCGCTGCAGGCCGACGTGCAGCTGCACCACCCGGACGAGGAGCAGCGCCGGTTCGCCGCCGACATGATGGCGCTGATGACGCCGGTGGTGAAGGCGTTCATGACCGACAACGGCTTCAACTGCGCCTCGCAGTGCATGCAGGTCTTCGGCGGCCACGGCTACATCCGCGCCAACGGCATGGAGCAGCTGGTGCGCGACGC
>JBHJND010000181.1:0-9125 GCA_048497655.1 Caballeronia novacaledonica | reverse complement strand
GCCGAGCACGTGCTAGGCATTCCGCGGAGCTTCTGATGCGCCCGCTCGACGGCGTCACCGTGCTGACGCTCGAACACGCGGTGGCGGCGCCCTTTGCCACCCGCCAGCTGGCCGACCTAGGCGCGCGGGTGATCAAGATCGAGCGCCCCGGCGAAGGCGACTTCGCGCGCAGGTACGACCAGCGCGTCAAGGGCCAGGCCTCCTACTTCGTCTGGATCAACCGCTCGAAGGAGAGCCTGACGCTCGACGTCAAGCACCCCGAGGCGAAGGTGATCCTCGACCGGCTGCTCGCCAGGGCCGACGTGCTGGTGCAGAACCTCGCGCCGGGCGCGGCGGCGCGCCTGGGGCTGTCGGCGCAGGTGCTGCGGCCGGCGCACCGGCGGCTGATCGTCTGCGACATCTCCGGCTATGGCGCCGACGGCCCGTACCGCGACAAGAAGGCCTACGACCTGCTGGTGCAGGCCGAGGCCGGCCTGCTGTCGGTGACCGGAACGCCGGAGCAGGTGATCCGCGCCGGCATCTCGGTCGCGGACATCGCCGCCGGCATGTATGCCTACAGCGGCATCCTGGCGGCGCTGATCCAGCGCGGCCGCACCGGCGAGGGCAGCGCCATCGACGTGTCGATGCTCGAGTCGCTCGGCGAGTGGATGGGCAACCCGATCTACTACGCCTACGACGGCCAGCCGCAGGCGCCGCGCTCCGGCGCCAGCCACCCGAGCGTCTACCCCTACGGCCCGATGGCCACCGGCGACGGCAAGACGGTGCTGCTCGGCCTGCAGAACGAGCGCGAGTGGCTGACCTTCTGCCGCGAGGTGCTGCAGCGGCCCGAGGTGGCGACCGACGCCCGCTTCGACACCAACACCCGGCGCAGCGACCACCGCGAGGAACTGAAGGCGCTGATCGAGGAGACCTTCCGCCCGCTGACGGCGGCGCAGGTGATCGGGCGTCTCGATGCGGCGGGCATCGGCAATGCGTCGGTCAACCAGATCGCCGACGTGTGGAACCACCCGCAGCTGGCGGCGCGCCGCCGCTGGGTCGAGGTCGGCTCGCCGGCCGGGCCGATCCCGGCGCTCATGCCGCCGGCCGGCAACGATTCCTTCGACTGCCGGATGGACCCGATCCCGGCGCTCGGCGAGCATACGGACAGCATCCTCGCCGAGCTCGGCTACGCGGCGGCGGACATCGCGCGGCTGCGCGAAGCCGGCGCGGTCTGAGGCGCCGGCACCGTCGATGACGAAGCAGCCGCGCTCATACCTGTTCGTTCCCGGCGACCGGCCCGAGCGGATCGCCAAGGCGCGCGCCAGCGGCGCCGACGCGGTGATCGTCGACCTCGAGGACGCGGTGGCGCCGGCCAACAAGCTCGCCGCGCGCGACGCGGTGGCCGGCGCGCTCGATGCGGCCGCCCCGGTCGTGCTGCGCATCAACGGCGCCGACACCGCCTGGTTCGACGACGACGCGCGGCTGGCGGCCCACCCCGGCGTGGCGGCGGTGATGCTGCCGAAGGCCGCGGCGGTGGAGCCGGTGACGGCACTGCGCTCGGCGAGCGGCGGCAAACCGGTGCTGGCGCTGATCGAGTCGGCCGCCGGCATGGCGAACCTGAAGGCGCTGGCGGCGGCCCCCGGCGTGGTGCGGCTGGTGTTCGGCTCGATCGATTTCCAGCTCGACCTGGACATCGCCGACGACGACCTGGCGCTGCTGCCGTTCCGCATGCGGCTGGTGCTCGCCTCGCGCGTGGCCGGCTTGCCGGCGCCCGTGGACGGCGTGACCACCGCGCTCGACGACGCAGCGCGCATCGAGGCGGAAGCGCGGCGGGCGCGCTCGCTCGGCTTCGGCGCCAAGCTGTGCATCCACCCGAAGCAGGTGGCTATCGTCAACGGCGCCTTCAGCCCGTCGGCGGCCGAGCTGGCTTGGGCGCAGCGCGTGGTCGACGCGGCGGCCGCGGCCGATGGAGCCGCAGTGGCGGTCGACGGCAAGATGGTCGATGCGCCGGTACTGGCGCGCGCGCGCCGGCTGCTCGCCGCGCGACCCGGCTGACCGCCGGGGTGCCTGTTCGCTTCTAGGCCATCCCGTCGGCGCGGGCGCGGGCGGCGGCCTGCGCCGGCGTCAGCCCCTGCTCGTACATGTCCGACCAGCGCGTGTCATCGAGCATGTCGTGCGCGCGCATCACGCCCCAGCCCAGTTCGCGACAGACCTGCGCCAGCCATTCGAACAAGGTCATGCCCGTCTCCCCCTCGATGGGGCAAAGCATAATGGCAGCTTTCCGCCCAATTGCTTCAGGAGAATCGCCATGGCCGACCGTCCCGATCCGCGCGAACCCGAGATGGATGCCGGCGAGCTGTATCGCGAGGAGATCGTCACCGACCGCCGCGTCGGCACGATCCGCGTGATGACGCCCATAACGCCAGACGGCCGGGTCGACGAGAAGCGGTCGCCGCTGTTCGTCGGCGAGGCGCAGATGCTGACCTCGGTCGGCCCGCTGCCGATCAGCTTCGAGATCGAGGCGGCGACGCTGGCCGAGGCGGTGCAGAAGTACGGCGCGGCGGCGAAGGAAGGCTTCGAGCGCGCCGTGCGCGAGCTGCAGGACATGCGCCGCCAGCAGGCCTCGTCGATCGTGCTGCCGCCGCCCGGCGCGGCCGGCGCGTTCAGTTCCGGCGGCGGCTTCGGCGCCGGTGGCGGCGGCAAGATCCAGCTGCCGTAGGCCGCCGGCCGCGGTGCGCGTCTACAACTGGCGCGCCTCGAACGTATTGCAGGCCTGCATCGAGCCCGTCTCGAACCCGGTGCGGAACCAGCGCGTGCGCTGCGCCGCGCTGCCGTGCGTGAACGAGTCCGGCACCACGTAGCCCTGCGAGCGCTTCTGCAGCACGTCGTCGCCGATGGCGCTCGCTGCCCGCAGCGCCTCGTCGAGGTCGCCCGGCTCGAGGATTTTCCGCTCGCGCTGCGCGTGGTGCGCCCAGACGCCGGCGAAGCAGTCGGCCTGCAGTTCGACGCGCACCGACACCTCGTTGTACTCGCGCTCCGACATCCGCTGCCGCAACCGGGCAGTCTGCTCCATGATGCCGAGCAGGTTCTGCACGTGGTGGCCGACCTCATGGGCGACCACGTAGGCCTGCGCGAAGTCGCCGGGCGCGCCGAACCGTTCCTGCAACTGGCGGAAGAACGACAGGTCGAGGTAGACCTTCTGGTCCGACGGACAGTAAAACGGGCCGGCCGCCGACTGGCCCATGCCGCAGGCGGTCGGGTACCTGCCGGAGAACAGCACCAGCTTCGGCTCCTGGTAGCTGCCGCCGGCCTGGCGGAAGATCGCCCGCCAGGTGTCCTCGGTGTCGGCGAGCACCACCGAGACGAAGCGGCCGATGTCGTCGGTCGGCTTGCCCGCCGGCTGCGCGGGCGCCTGCACCTGTGTCGGCGCGCCGCTCTCGAGGCCGCCGAGCACGCCCATCACCACCCGCGGGTCGATGCCGAGGAAGTACGACGCCACCAGCGCCACCACGATCGTGCCGACGCCGAGCCCGCCACGACCGATGCGGATGCCGCCGGGCGCGCCCGCGCCGCCCTGGCCGCGGCGGTCTTCCACGTTGTCGCTTTCGCGACCGTCAGTGCGCATGGGTGCTCCCCCTCGCTGGGCTACTCGCCATCGGTCTGGTAGACGTAGGGCTTCTGCGGCACCTTCGACTCCCGCCAGCGCTCGAGCTGCTCGGCATCGAGCTGCCTGTCCCACCAGATTGCCCGGCCCTCGCGCTGCTTGCGCTCGAGGTCCGGCTGCTTGCTCTTGAGCTCGCGGATGAAGCGGGTCAGGTCGGATTCGTAGTCGGCCATGGCGAGGGCGGTCGAAGGCGGCTGTGCAGGGCGAAGTCTATCGGTCAAGCAGCGCAATGCGCCCGGCAGGGGGCCAGCCGCAGGCGCTCGGCGGCGCTCGCCCTACGGTTGCTTCGCCGCGACGGCGGTCAGGATGCCGCGCAGGATCTCCAGCGGCGGTGGCGGGCAGCCGGGAATCGCCACGTCGACCGGGATGACGTTGGCAACCCGGCCGCAGCTGGCGTAGCTCTCGCCGAAGATGCCGCCCGTGCAGCCGCAGTCTCCCACCGCGACGACCAGCTTCGGCTCCGGCGTCGCCTCGTAGGCGCGCTGAACGGCGATCTTCATGTTCGCCGCCACCGGCCCGGTGACCAGCAGCATGTCGGCGTGGCGCGGGCTGGCGACGAAGCGGATGCCGCGCCCCTCGAGGTTGTAGTACGGGTTGTTCAGCGCGTGGATCTCCAGTTCGCAGCCGTTGCACGAGCCGGCGTCGACCTGGCGGATCGTCAGCGCGCGTCCCAGCAGCCGCAGGATCTCGCCCTGCATCCGTTCGCCGTCGACGCGCCAGGCGTCGTTCGGCTCGGGCGCGGGCTCGGTGCGCAGGCCGCTCCTGAGGATCTGCCGGACGAGCAACAGCATCAGAGGTCCTGTGCCGAGTAACCGAGGTTGAACGACTTGTTGATCAGCGGGAAGTCGGGAACGATGTTGCCGATCACCGCGTGCTCGAGCAGCGGCCAGTTCTGCCACGACGGGTCGTGGCAGTGGCAGCGGCGCACCCGACCGGACCCGTCGGCCTCGAGCGCCACCAGCACGTCGCCGCGCCAGCCCTCGACCCAGCCGACGCCGAAGCCGGCGACGCCGCCGAGCGGCAGTTCGCGGCGCGCCTCGCCGGCCGGCAACTGCGCCGTGATCTCGCGCAGCAGTCGCAGCGACTCGAAGATCTCGTCGAAGCGCACCGCCACCCGCGCCGCGACGTCGCCGCGCGTCTCGCCGGCGCGCCTGACCGCCAGCCGGTCGTATGGCGGGCAGGGCAGGTCCACGCGCAGGTCGCGTGCCTGTCCGCTGGCGCGGCCGGCCAGACCGGTCAGGCCGAGCCGCGCGGCGAGTTCGGCAGTGACGATGCCGGTCGTCTGGAAGCGGTCCTGCAGCCCCGCGTGCTCGTCGTAGATCGAGCGCAGTGTGCGCACCTCGGCCTCGATGCCATTGCACTGTCCGCGCAGCCGCGCCAGCGCGGTGTCGTCGGGATCGATAGCCACGCCGCCGGGCACGATGCGGTCCATCAGCAGCCGATGGCCGAAGACCTCGGCGTTCAGCCGCAGCCACTGCTCGCGCAGGCGCGAGAACTGCGCCAGGCCGAAGGCGAGCGCGGCGTCGTTGCCGAGCGCGCCGAGATCTCCCAGGTGATTGGCCACCCGCTCGCGCTCGAGCAGCAGCGCGCGCAGCCAGGCCGCGCGCTGCGCCACCTCGCAGCCGGCGATCGACTCCAGCGCCATCGCACAGGCCCAGGCGTAGGCGACCGTCGAATCGCCGCAGACGCGGCCGGCCAGCCGGTGCGCGTCGGCCAGCGGCATGCCCTCGAAGCGCTTGTCGATGCCCTTGTGCACGTAGCCGAGCCGCTGCTCTAGCCGCAGCACCTTCTCGCCGACGATCGAGAAGCGGAAGTGCCCCGGCTCGATGATGCCGGCATGGATCGGGCCGACCGGGATCTCGTGCACGCCGTCGCCGGCCACCGTCACGAACTCGTAGCGCTCCTGCTCGATCTCGAACCTGCGTGCGCCGTCGGCGTCGCGGCGCAACGGGAAGTAGTCGGCCGGCCAGGCGCCGTGGCGCAGCCACGGGCGGTGGTCCTCGGCGCCGCTCGCGCGCACGCCGAGCAGGTCGAACATCGCCCGCTGCATGCGACTGGCTGCCGGAAAGCACGACGCGATGTCCGGATACGACGGCGGATCGCCGGCGGCGCGCAGGCGCAGGCAGGCCAGCCCGTCGACCGCGGCGTAGGCGGCGTAGACGACGAAGCCCTCGCCGGGATCGCGGCGGTCGGTTCCCCAAAGCGCCACCAGGCGGGTGCCCGCCGCCGCGAAGCCGGCCGCCGTGGCCGACCACTGCGCCTCGTCGACCGCCAGCACGGCCGCCGGCACCGCGCCGGCCAGCGGTCGGTAGTCGAGCCCGGCGTCGGCCATCCGCACCGTTCAGCCTCCTGCCACCAGGCGGGCCGCCTGCCGGTACCAGCCTTCGAGGTACGGCGGGATGTACAGGCCGAGCAGCAGCGCCAGGCCGAGGTGCACGAACACCGGCACGATCGCCGGCGGATGCGCCAGCGGCTTGACGTTGGTCTCGCCGAACACCATCGGCTGCACCTTCGCCAGCACGGCGGCAAAGGCCACGCCGAGCGCCAGCAGCAGCAGCGGCGTGGTCCACGGGAACTCGCGCATCGCCGTGGTGAGGATCAGGAACTCGCTGGCGAACACGCCGAACGGCGGCATGCCGAGGATCGCCAGCGTGCCGATCATCAGCCCCCAGCCGACCACCGGGTTGACGCGGACCAGGCCGCGGATGTCGTCCATGACTTGCGTGCCGGCCTTCTGGGCGGCATGGCCGACGGCGAAGAAAATGGCCGATTTCACCAGCGAGTGCACGGTCATGTGCAGCAGCCCGGCGAAGCTCGCTACGGCGCCGCCCATGCCGAAGGCGAAGGTGACGAGCCCCATGTGCTCGATCGACGAGTAGGCGAACATCCGCTTGATGTCGCGCTGGCGCGAGAGGAAGAACGCCGCCAGCACCACCGACAGCAGGCCGAAGCCCATCATCAACTCGCCGGCGAAGCGGCTGTCGAGCGCGCCGTCGGCCAGCACCTTGCAGCGGAGCACCGCGTACAGGGCGACGTTCAGCAGCAGGCCGGAGAGCACCGCCGAGATCGGCGTCGGGCCCTCGGCGTGCGCGTCGGGCAGCCAGTTGTGCAGCGGCGCCAGGCCGACCTTGGTGCCGTAGCCGACCAGCAGGAAGACGAAGGCCAGCGCGATCACGGTCGGCTCGAGCTGGTGCTTCACGGCGTCGAGGTTGGTCCACAGCAGGCCGCCGCCCTCGGCGCCGATCAGCCGCTCGGCGGCGAGATAGAGCAGGATGGTGCCGAACAGCGCCTGCGCGATGCCCACGCCGCACAGGATGAAGTACTTCCATGCGGCTTCCAGGCTGGCCGGCGTGCGGTAGACCGCCACCAGCAGCACGGTGGCCAGCGTCGCCGCCTCCATCGCCACCCACAGCAGGCCCATGTTGTTGGTGGTCAGCGCCAGCAGCATGGTGAACGAGAACAGCTGGTACATGCTGTGGAACAGGCGCATCCGCGGCGCCGTCATCTTGCCGTGGTCGCGCTCGACCTTCATGTACGGCCGCGCGAACAGCGCCGTGGTGAAGCCGACGAACGCCGTCAGCGCGACCAGGAACACGTTCAGCGAATCGACGAAGAACTGCTGGTTCAGCGCCAGCAGCGGCCCGCCGGCGACGATCTGCGCGGTGAGCACCGCCGAGGCGACCAGCGTCGCCAGGCTGAAGCCGATGTTGACGGTGGCGGCCGCGCCGCGGTGGCCGACCAGGCCGAGCACGGCGCTGCCCGCGAGCGGAATGCCTAGAAGGGCGAGCAGCGCTTCCACCGTCAGTCTTCCCTCAGCTTCTCGAGGTTGCGGATGTCGAGGCTGTCGAACTGCTCGCGGATCTGGAACATGAACACGCCGAGGATGATCAGCGCCACCAGCACGTCGAGCGCGATGCCCAGCTCGACCACCATCGGCATGCCGTAGGTGGCGCTGGTGGCGGCGAAGAACAGCGCGTTTTCCATCGCCAGGAAGCCGATCACCTGCGGGATCGCCTTGGTGCGGGTGATCATCATCAGGAACGACAGCAGCACGCAGGCCAGCGCGATGCCCAGCGTGCCACGCGCCACCGAGGCCGACAGGCCGGAGATCGGCGCCGCCAGGTTGAAGGCGAAGATCACCAGCACGATGCCGATCAGCATGGTCGCCGGGATGTTGATCAGCGTCTCGACGTCCCAGCGCACGTTCAGCCGCTCGATCATCCGGTGCAGCAGCCAGGGCATCAGCAGCACCTTGAGCAGCAGGGTGATCGCCGCCGACCAGTAAAGGTGCGGCTGGCCGGTGAAGAACGCCATCGCCGTGGTCGACGCGGTGAGCGTCAGGCCCTGCAGCGTGAACAGGTGGATCAGCGACAGCACGCGCCGCTGCGCCAGCAGGGCGAACGACAGCAGCAGCATGAAGGCCGCGAACAGGTTGATCAGCTGGGTGACCAGGTCAGGCATCTCAGTGGCGCCCGGCCGCCCGCAGCCACCGAGAGCCCTCCCGAAGGGCAGCGAGCGCAAGCCAGCGTGGCGGCTCGATCATTTCAGGCGCCGAGCAGGAAGTGCACGAGGATGCCGATCACGGCGAGCAGGAACGCGCCGGCGAGGAACTCCGGCACGCGGAAGATGCGCATCTTGGCCGACAGCGTCTCGACCAGCGCGAGCGCCGCGCCGCCGATGGCGAGCTTCACCGCGAGGATCGGCAGCGCCAGCAGCATGCCGACCGGCTCGTGCACGTGGGCGATGCCCCAGGGAAAGAAGATCGCCAGGCCGATCGACGAGTAGGCGAACAGCTTCATGCTCGCCGCCCACTCGATCAGCGCCAGGTGGCGACCCGAGTACTCGAGAATCATCGCCTCGTGGATCATCGTCAGTTCCAGGTGAGTGGCCGGGTTGTCGACCGGCACCCGGGCGTTCTCCGCCAGCGACACCATGGCGAAGGCAACGCCGGCGAAGGCGAGGCTCGGATAGATGGCGAACTCCTGCCGCGCCACCTGCTCGACGATGTCGGCGAGCGAGGTCGTCTGGGTGATGAACGCCGCGGTGAACAGAACCATCAGCAGCGCCGGCTCGGCGAGGAAGCCGACCAGCATCTCGCGCCGCGCGCCGAGCGAGCCGAAGGCGGTGCCGACGTCCATCGCCGCCAGCGAGATGAACACCCGCGCCAGCGCGAACAGGCCGACCAGCGCGATCGCGTCGGCCGCCGGCGCCAGCGGCAGGTCGGTCGACAGGCTGGGCACGATGCCGCAGGCGAGCACCATGGCGCCGAAGACGATGTACGGCGCGCCACGGAACAGCGGGCTGGCGCCCTCGGCGACGACCGATTCCTTCCAGAACAGCTTGTGCAGCGTGCGGTACGGCAGCCAGAGTGGCGGCGCGCTGCGGTTGCCCAGCCAGGCCCGGCACTGGTTGATCCATCCGGTCAGCAGCGGCGCGCCGAGCACGGCGAGGAGGAGCGCGAGAACCTGCGCGAGGACGCTGT
>JBHJND010000180.1:0-2694 GCA_048497655.1 Caballeronia novacaledonica | reverse complement strand
GAACCGTGAAAGCTCTTCTTCCGGCTCCGGCCGCAGGTTCTGCAGCACGAAGCCCAGTGCCTGCGCGAAGTCCGCGTCGCCCTTCAGCGAGATGTTGCGCAACGCGGCCTGCGGATCAGCGAGTGCGAGCGGCAACGACGCGAGATCGAGCCCGACCACGACCGCCGGCTCGCTGCCGCCGGCATCGGCAAGACGGCCGGCTTCGTCGACCTTCAGCGACAGCCCGAAAGGCATCGCCTCGAAGCGCGCTGCGCGACCGGCGAACGGCGCAAGCCGCTCGCGCGCCCAGGCCTCGCGCCCCAGCATGCGGTTGAGCACGCCGAGCGCCGCTGCCGTGGTCAGCTGTTCGATCATGGCGCGAGTTTACGCAGGCGCAGACATGCGAAGGGGCGCCGTGGCGCCCCTTCGTGGCTGGTTCCGGTCCGCGGGCCTAGGCGATCTGCTGGATGCCTGCGAGCAGCCAGCCGCCAGCCCCGCGCGCCGGCTTGACCAGGTTCCAGACCTCGGAGACGCGCTCGATCTCTCCGTCGACGCGCAGCGTGCCATCGAACTTGACACTGGCCACATGCTCATCGGCGGTCGACTCGATGCCGAGCAACTCCGCGTCGAGTGCCACGACCTCGGTCTTCGACTGGCCGGACCGCGCATGCAGCTCGTGCGTCAGCGCAATGAACATGTCGTTGCTGGTGAACTCCGCGATCTCGTCGAGATTGCCCGCGTCCCATGCACGCTGCAGCCGCGCAAAGTTGTCTTTGGCCTGGGCGGTGAAAGCAGCCGCATCGAACCCCGCCGGAATGCCCCAGGGCGCCGATGCGACGGGGCCGCGGGCGAACTGATCCATCGCCGATCCGGGCCGGGCGCCGCTCGCGGCCGGATTCACGCTCGAGCGCGGCATCGGCGCCGGGACGGTCTCGTAGCCGACCTGGGAATAGGTGCCCGGACCGCGGGCCGCACCAGAAGCCGCGGCGGCCGGCTGCGGACCGCGCATGCGCCGCGTGAGGAAGCCGACCAGCAGCATCAGCGCCAGCCCGATCAGTATCACCGTGAGGAACATCGTCAGCGCCTCGCCGAAGCCCAGCCAGGAGGCCAGCGCGGCAATACCGAGGCCAGCCGCAAGGCCCATCAGCGCACCACGCCACGGGCTGGCCGGACGCGGTGCTGCAGTTGGAGCGCCGGCGGCTGGCGCCTTCGTCGGTGCGGCCTGCTGCGCGCCGGGCTGCGCGGGAGTCGCCTGCTGCGACTGCGGCGGCTGCGCCGGCGGTGTCGCCTGGCGCTGCTGAACCTGCGGCGACTGACGGCCGAGATTCTTCGCGCCACCCAGGCGACGCTGCGCCTCGGCGTCCAGCGCGAAAGTCGCCGCGATGACGCCGACCATCACTCCTGCCAACCACTTGTTCATTCTGACTCCTGGTTCAGTACTTTGTGCCGACGTGCAGGGCGCACACGCCCGCCGTCAGGTTGAACCATTGGACGTCCTCGAAGCCCGCGCGTTCCATCATCTGCGCAAGCTCTTGCTGAGGCGGGTGCATGCGGATCGATTCCGCAAGGTAACGGTAGCTCGAGCTGTCTCCGGCAAGCTTCTTGCCGAGCCAGGGCAGCACGTTGAACGAGTAGGCATCGTACAGGGGTGTGAGCGGCCGCCAAATGCGGGAAAACTCCAGCACCAGGAGCCGACCGCCCGGCCTGAGCACGCGCGCCATTTCGGCAAGCGCCGCGTCCTTGTGCGTCATGTTGCGCAGGCCGAAGGCGACGGACACGCGATCGAAATGACCGCCCGGGAAGGGCAGCTTCTCAGCATCGCATTGCGCCAGTGGCACCGCGAGGCCGGCGTCGAGCAGCCGGTCGCGGCCCTCGGCCAGCATCGAGCCGTTGATGTCGGTGAGCCAGACTTCGCCGGCCGCACCTGCGCGCCGGGCAAAGGCCTTGGCGAGGTCGCCCGTGCCGCCGGCAATGTCGAGCACCTTCATGCCCGGCTGCACGCCCGCTTGCCGCACGGTGAACGCTTTCCACACGCGGTGCAGTCCCGCCGACATGACGTCGTTCATCAGGTCGTAGCGGCTCGCGACCGAGTCGAACACTCCCGCGACGCGGCCGGCCTTTTCCTCTTCGGCGACTTCCTCGAAGCCGAAATGCGTGGACTTGCGCTCGCTCATCGCGCGGCCGCCGGGTAGCAGCTCAGTGCCGGCCGCAGGCCGGCGGGGGCGGCGACATCACGCCGCTCGCCTCGCGTGAACCGCCTTCGGCCTCGAGCCGCGTCAGATAGTCGGCCCACAGGCGCTCCTGGTTGCTGCCGATCTCGTAGAGATACTCCCAGGAATAGATACCGCTCTGGTGCCCGTCGGAGAACAGCGGCTGCAGCGCGTAGTGCCCGACCGCCTGCAGGTCGTCGATCGTCACGTCGCGCTTGCCGACCTGCAGTGTCTCCTGGCCCGGCCCGTGGCCGCGCACCTCGGCCGACGGCGAATACACGCGCAGGAATTCGAACGGCAGCTTGAACGTCGAGCCGTCGTCGAACGCGATTTCGAGCAGGCGCGAGGCCTTGTGCAGCACGATGCTGGCGGGGGATGGCGAGCGAGGCGTCATGCCAGGTGGTCAGTATCTCGCAAGTGAAACGGTGGCGCGCCTGGCGGGACTCGAACCCACGACCCCTGGCTTCGGAGGCCAGTACTCTATCCACTGAGCTACAGGCGCGTG
>JBHJND010000179.1:0-1970 GCA_048497655.1 Caballeronia novacaledonica | reverse complement strand
CCTGCGCGGCGAGGAGATCAAGTTCGCCTTCAACGACGACAAGGGGCAGACGCGAACCCTCACCGGCACGGTGCGCGGCAACGAGATCATCGGTACTCTGCGTGGCCCCGGCAGCGCGGAGATCAAGGTCAGCGGCAAGCGCAGCTAGCCGCCGCGCTCGAGCAGCGAGCCCCGCCGCTGGCGGGGCTTTTTCTTGATCGACCAGGACGCCCGCGATGACCTCGACGACCACCAGCCAGTCAACGGCAGCCGACAGCGCACCCCGGCCGGCGCTGTCCGTCTTCGATGCCGTGATGATCATCACCGGCATCGTGATCGGCGGCGGCATATTCTCGATGCCGCCGCTGGTGGCCGGGGTCACCGGATCGGTGCAGTGGATGCTGGTGGCGTGGCTGGCAGGCGGCGTGCTGTCGCTGATCGGCGCGCTGGTCTACGCGGAACTGGCGACCACTTACCCGAGCGCCGGCGGCGACTACCACTTCCTGACCCGTGCCTACGGCCGCGACCTGTCGTTCTTCTTCGCCTGGGCGCGGGTCATGGTGATCACCACCGGCTCGATCGCGATGCTCGCCTTCATCTTCGGCGACTACATGAGCCGCGTGCTGTCACTCGGCGCCCACTCCTCGACGATCTACGCGGTGCTGACCGTGGTGCTGCTCACGGCGGTGAACATCATCGGCCTGCGCGAATCGGCGCGGACGCAGAACGTGCTGACGCTGCTGCTGATCGCCGGCCTGGCCCTGGTCGCCGTCGCCGGAGCCGTCGCCTATCTGGGTGGCCGCGCGCCGACGCCGGCGGACGGGCCGCCGGCCGGCGGCTTGCCGGCGGCATTCGGCCTGGCGATGGTCTTCGTCCTGCTGACCTTCGGCGGCTGGAACGAGGCGGCGTACATCTCGGCGGAGGTCAAGGGCGGCAGCCGCGCCATCATGAAGGCGCTGATCGTCGCCTTGCTGCTGATCACCGCCATCTACCTGCTGGTCGTGCTGGCGATGCTCTACGGACTCGGCTTCGACGGGCTGGCCAGGAGCAAGGCGGTCGGCGCCGACGTGATGACCGCCGGGCTGGGCCCGGTCGGCGGCGTGCTGATCGGCGTCGTGGTCGCCCTGACCACGCTGACCTCGATCAACGCGACGATGCTGGTCGGCGCGCGCACCAACTACTCGCTCGGCTGCGACTGGCCGATCGTTTCCTTCATGAGCCGCTGGGACGGCCGCCGCGACGCGCCGGTGCGCGCCTTCCTCGTGCAGGCGGCGATCGCGCTGGCGCTGATCGGCCTGGGCACGATCGAAAAGGCCGGCGTGCAGACGATGGTCGAGTTCACGGCGCCGGTCTTCTGGTTCTTCTTCCTGCTCACCGGTGTCGCGCTGTTCGTGCTCCGCTTCCGCGACCCGCACCGCGCGCGGCCGTTCAAGGTGCCCGGCTACCCGATCCTGCCGCTGGTGTTCGTCTGCACCTGCGGCTACCTGCTCTACTCGAGCCTGACCTACGCCCACTCGCGCAACGCGCTGCACTGGGGCATCTACCTGATGGTCGCCGGGCTGGCGGCCTGGCTCGTCGCGCGCCTTGCCCGCCGCGGCTGAAGGCGCCGCCGGCGCGTGCCAAACTTGATCGCCTTCACGAACCGACAGGAGCACTGAACCGATGCGTATCGCCCGGCCGCTGATCGCCATTGCCGCTGTTTCGCTGCTCACCCTCGGCACATTCGCCGAAGCCAGGACCCGTGCCGAATGCGAGCGCGACTACAAGCCGCAGATCGGCCAGGCCGGCAAGGACGTCATCTGGGTACCGACGCCCGACGAGCTGGTCAACCGGATGCTGACCATGGCCAGGGTCACGCCGAAGGACTACGTCTTCGACCTCGGCGCCGGCGACGGCAAGATCGCCATCGCCGCCGGCAAGAAGTTCGGCGCCACCGCGGTGGGCATCGAGTACAACCCCGACATGGCAAAGCTGGCGCAGTGCTTCATGCA
>JBHJND010000178.1:0-5300 GCA_048497655.1 Caballeronia novacaledonica | reverse complement strand
CAGCTGATCGACAAGCCCGAGGTGCACGAGGTGGCGGCCGAGGTCAGCGCCCGCCTGCGGCGCGTCTGCGACGCGGTTTGAGGGCAGGGAACTAGAGCGACCCCTCGGCCGCGCCACGGTTGCCTAGATACCCCCAGGGGTATATAGTGCGCGCCATGCGCAACCACCAGATTGCCATCTCACCCACGCGCCGTGCCGCCGCGGGCGCGCTCGCTGCCGCCGCGCTGCTGCTGGCCGGCCCGGCGCTGGCGCAGGCGGGCGCCTCGGCGACTGTCGAGCTGCGCGAGGTCGACGACGTGTACGCCGCCGACGCGATCATCGAGTCGGTGCGCCAGGCGACGGTCTCGGCGCAGATCTCCGGCCAGCTGACGCAGCTGCTGGTCGACGCGGGCGACCGCGTCAAGTGCGGCCAGTTGCTGGCGCGCATCGACACCCGCGAGACCGACGCGCAGGTCGCCAGCGCGGGCGCCCAGGTGGCGCAGGCCGAGGCGGCGCTTGCGCAGGCGCAGCTCGAGCACAACCGGACGAAGAGCCTCGTCGCCCAGGGTTTCGTCAGCCAGGCGGCGCTCGACAAGGCCGACGCCGATCTGAAGACCGCCCGCGCGGCACTGGATGCGGCGCGCGCCGGCACCACGCAGGCCGCCACCGGGCGCAGCTTCGCCGAGCTGCGCGCGCCGATCGACGGCGTGGTCGGCCGCCGCTTGATGGAGCCGGGTGAGCTGGCCACGCCGGGCCGCGGCGTGGTCGAGATCCATGATCCGGCGGCGCTGCGCGCGGTGGGAACGATCCCGCAGTTCGTGCTGCCGCGCACGGCGCGGGTCGACCGCGCCGAGATCGAGCTGCCGTCGGTGCAGCGGCGCGTCAAGGCCTCTCGCGTGACGATGCTGCCGGCGGCCGATCCGCGCCTGCTGTCGACGCAGATCCGGGCCGAGCTTCCCGCCGACGCCCCGGCGGGCGTCGTTCCCGGCACCGCCGCCAAGGTGCTGGTGCCGATCGGCCGCAGCCGCAAGCTGGTGGTGCCGGCGGCGGCGGTGCTCCGCCGCAGCGAACTGACCGCCGTCTACGTGATCACCGAGGCCGGCGGCCGGCAGCTGCGCCAGGTGCGGGTCGGCAACCGGGTCAGCGACGACGCGGTCGAGGTGCTGGCGGGACTTTCTGCCGGCGAGCGCGTCGCGCTCGATCCGCTGCGCGGCACCGGCGCCATCTGAGGCAACTGCGCCAGCCCATGGCCTCCCCTGCTGCCGCCGATGCCGGCGCCGCGCTCGGCGTGTCCGGGCGCATCGCGCGCGCCTTCCTGACCACGCAGATCACGCCGCTGATCGCGCTGGTCGGCCTGCTGCTCGGCGTCTTTGCCGTGCTGGTCACGCCGAAGGAGGAGGAGCCGCAGATCAACGTGACGATGGCCAACGTGCTGATCCCGTTCCCCGGCGCCTCCGCCGAGGACGTGCACAACATCGTCACCGTGCCTGCCGAGCAGGTGATCTCGCAGATCACCGGCATCGAGCACGTGTTCTCGGTCACGCGGCCGGGGCTGGCCATCCTGACCGTGCAGTTCAAGGTCGGCGAGGACCGCATCGCCGCGCTGGTGCGCCTGCACGACACGCTGATGGCCAACCGCGACTGGATCAAGCGCCACGTCGGCGTGCTCGAGCCAGTCGTCAAGCCGAAGGGCATCGACGACGTGCCGATCGTCGCGCTCACGCTGCACAGGCAGCAGGCGGAAGCGGGCAGCCTGGCGCTGGCCAAGGTCGCCCATGCACTGGAGATCGAACTGAAGCGCGTCGCCGGGACGCGCGAGGTGGTGACGCTCGGCGGGCCGGATCACGTGCTGCGGGTGACCGTCGATCCGGAGCGGATGAACGCGCACGGGGTCACGCTGGCCGACATCGAGCGGGCGCTGGCGGTCACCAACGTCTCGACGCCGGCCGGCAGCCTCACCACAGGTAACCAGGAAATCGAGGTTCGCGCCGGGCAGTTCCCCGCCGGCAGCCGAGAGGTGGGCGAGCTGATCGTCGGCGTGCACCCGGACGGCCGCGGCGGCCGCCGGCCGGTCTATCTGTCCGACGTGGCGCGGGTGGCCGACGGCGCCGACCTGCCGACCCAGTACGTCTGGCACGGCACGCGGGCGCAGGACGGGGCCGGGGCCGAGTACCCGGCGGTGACGATCGCGGTGTCGAAGAAGGCGGGCGAGAACGCATCGTCGGTCGCCGATGCGGTGGTCGCCCGCATCGAGCAGCTGAAGGGCCAGCTGATCCCGGACGACGTGAAGGTGGTCGTGACCCGCAACTACGGCGACACCGCGCGCGACAAGGCCAACAAGCTGATCCAGAAGCTGGTCTTCGCCACGCTGTCGGTGGTGGCGCTGATCTGGGCGGCGCTCGGACGCCGCGAGGCGGTGATCGTCGGCATCGCAGTGGTGCTGACCCTGGCCACGACGCTATTCGCCTCCTGGGCGTGGGGCTTCACGCTGAACCGGGTGTCGCTGTTCGCGCTGATCTTCTCGATCGGCATCCTGGTCGACGACGCCATCGTCGTGGTGGAAAACATTCATCGCGTCGCGCACAGCGACGCGATGAATGTTTCGGCGCAGGCTAACGTCGTCGCAGACGACGTTAAGGGCGCGCAAGCGCCCGGCCGAAGCCAGAACATCCACCGCTTCGACCCGGTCGAAATGATCCCGCGCGCGGTCGACGAAGTCGGCGGGCCGACCATCCTCGCCACGCTGACGGTGATTGCGGCGCTGCTGCCGATGGCCTTCGTCAGCGGGCTGATGGGCCCGTACATGAGCCCGATCCCGATCAACGCCAGCATGGGCATGCAGCTGTCGCTGGCGATCGCCTTCGTGATCACGCCGTGGCTGGCGCTGCGCCTGCTCTATCACCGCAAGGCGGGCGCGCACGCGGCGCCGGCGAGCGCCGACCGGCTCGGCGCCTGGCTGGGCCGCGTCTTCACCCGGGTGATGACGCCGTTCCTGCGCGGCGACGACGGGCGGCGCAGCCGCTGGGGGCTGGCCGCCGGCATCGGGCTGGCGATCGCGCTGGCGGTGGCCCTCGCCCCGCTGAAGCTGGTCGTGCTGAAGATGCTGCCGTTCGACAACAAGTCGGAGTTCCAGGTCGTCGTCGACATGCCCACCGGCACGCCGGTGGAGCGCACCGCGGCGCTGCTGCGCGAACTCGGCGCCGAGGTGGCGAAGATCCCAGAGGTCACGCACTACCAGGCCTACGCGGGGCTGTCGGCGCCGATCAACTTCAACGGGCTGGTGCGCCAGTACTACCTGCGCGCCGGCGGCGAGGTCGGCGACCTGCAGGTCAACCTGGCCAACGCGCATGAGCGCAAGCGCAAGAGCCACGAGATCGCGCAGTCCGTGCGGCCGGCGCTCGAATCGGTCGCACGCCGCTACGGCGCCGACCTCAAGGTGGTCGAGGTGCCGCCGGGCCCGCCGGTGCTCTCGCCGCTGGTGGCCGAGATCTACGGACCCGACTACGACGCGCAGATGGCGCTGGCGCGGCAGGTGCGCAAGGTATTCGAGTCGACGCCCGACATCGTCGCCATCGACGACAGCATGCTCGACCCCGGCAACCGGCTCGTCCTGCGGGTCGACACCGCCAAGGCGGCGCTGTACGGCATCGCGCCCGCCGAAGTGGCGCGCATGGCGCGGATGGCGCTGGCTGCCGAGGACGTCACGCCGCTGCACGACGGGCAGTCGAAGTACGCAGTGCCGGTGCGCATCGGCCTGGCGCCGGAGGACAAGGGCAGCCTCGATGCGGCGCTGAAGCTGAAGCTGCGCGGCCAACTGCCGACCGCCGACGGCCGCACCGAGCAATACGAGATCGCGCTGGCCGAACTGGTGACGCCGGTGACCGTGCCGCGCGAGCGGGTGATCTACCGCAAGGACCTGCAGCCGGTCGTCTACGTGGTGGGCGACGTCGCCGGCGGGCAGGGCAAGACCGATTCGCCGCTGTACGGCATGTTCGAGATGCGCCCGGCGCTGGCCAAGCTGGCCCCGCCGGGCGGGCTGCCGCTGGCCGAGCACTGGATCTCGCCGCCGTCGGACCGCTTCGGCGCCTTCGGCCTGAAGTGGGACGGCGAGTGGCAGGTCACCTACGAGACCTTCCGCGACATGGGCATCGCCTACGGGGTCGGCCTGATCCTGATCTACCTGCTGGTGGTGGCGCAGTTCCGCTCGTACCTGACGCCGCTGGTCATCATGGCGCCGATCCCGCTCACCATCATCGGCGTGATGCCGCTGCACGCGGCGCTCGGCGCGCAGTTCACCGCCACCTCGATGATCGGCATGATCGCGCTGGCCGGCATCATCGTGCGCAACTCGATCCTGCTGGTCGACTTCATCAACCTGAAGCTCGACGAGGGAGCCGACTTCCAGCAGGCGGTGATCGAAGCCGCGGCCACGCGCGCCAAGCCGATCGTGCTGACCGCCGTGGCGGCGATGCTCGGCGCGCTGTTCATCCTCGACGACCCGATCTTCAACGGCCTGGCGATCGCGCTGCTCGGCGGCATCTTCGTCTCGACCGCCTTGACGCTGGTCGTCATCCCGATCCTGTACTACGCCGCCAACTATCGCCGCCTGGCGCGCCCGGCGGCCCCGTCGACCCACGCTGCATGAGGAAACACGACATGACCGTCGACCGCCTGATCCGCATCTTCGCCGGCACCTTCATACTGCTGTCGCTCGCCCTCGGCGTCGAAGCGAGCCCGCTGTTCATGTCGACGTGGTGGCTGGCCTTCACCGCCTTCGTCGGCGCCAACCTGCTGCAGTACGGCATTTCCAACGTCTGTCCGCTGGGCTGGATACTGAAGAAGGCGGGCGTGCCAGAATCACGCCCGGTCTGTTCATGAGCGAGTGTGCCCTGATGGATAAGAGTGCCGACGAAGCACGACGCGCGCTGGTGCTACGCCTGAAGCGGGTCGAGGGTCAGTTGCGCGGCATCCAGAGCATGATCGAGGGCGGCGCCGACTGCGAGGAGATCGCGCTGCAGATGTCGGCCAGCCGCAAGGCGCTCGACAAGGCCTTCTTCGAGATGGTCGCCTGCGCCATCGAGCACCCGCAGTTTTCCGCCGCCAAGGGCGAGAAGACCAACCAGCGGGTGCAGCGCATGGCGCGCACGCTGGCCAAGTTCGCCTAGCCGGAGGTTTTCCGGCCGGCAGCTGCGGTCAGTTGCCGCCGCCCGGCTGCCCGTAGTGCTCGAATTTCGCCAGCACGCGGGCAATCTCGTCGTCCGCCAGACGCGGCGGCTCGCCGAGCGCGCAGGCCGCCAGGTACATGCGCGCCAGCTGCTCGA
>JBHJND010000177.1:0-14799 GCA_048497655.1 Caballeronia novacaledonica | reverse complement strand
GACATGGACGCCATGGCGCACATCAACAACGTGGCCTACTTCCGGCTGATGGAGCAGGCGCGCATCCAGTGGTTCGAGCAGTTGGGCTTCGCCACGCTGCCCAACGAGGGTGCGCCGATCCTCGCCCACTGCTCGTGCGACTTCGTGCGCGCGCTGAATTACCCTGGCACGGCGGTGATCGAGCAGTCGGTGACGCGTGTCGGCCGCACCAGCCTGGATCTGAACATCACCATCGGCCGCAGCGACGAGCCGGACGTGATCTACGCCACCGGCCGCAGCGTGCTGGTCTGGTACGACTACCAGAACGGCAAGTCGGTGCCGTGGCCGGAGAACATCCGCGCCGCGATCGAGTAGCGGCGCCGGCCCGCGCGCGGGCCACCTCGGCGTGCGCCGCGAGAATCGGTGCGCGGCGGCCGGTTGCCGCGCGTCCATGCTGAGGCTTCCATGAACAAGATCTTTCCGTCGGCCGCCGCGGCGCTGGCCGGTGTCGTCAAGGACGGCCAGACGATCGCCGTCGGCGGCTTCGGCTTGTGCGGCATACCCGAGGCGCTGATCGCCGCGCTGCGCGACAGCGGCGTGGGGAACCTGACCTGCGTCAGCAACAACGCCGGCGTCGACGGCTTCGGACTGGGCGTGCTGCTGGCGACGCGGCAGGTGAAGAAGATGATCTCCTCGTACGTCGGCGAGAACAAGGAGTTCGAGCGGCAGTTTCTCTCCGGCGAGCTCGAACTCGAGTTCACGCCGCAGGGCACGCTGGCCGAGCGGATGCGCGCCGGCGGCGCCGGTATCCCGGCCTTCTTCACCGCCACCGGCTACGGCACGGTGATCGCCGAGGGCAAGGAGGCGCGCGAGTTCGACGGCCCGTGGGCCGGCCGCCACTACATCATGGAGCGCGGCATCCGCGCCGACGTCTCGCTGGTCAAGGCGTGGAAGGCGGACAAGGAGGGCAACCTCGTCTACCGCAAGACCTCGCGCAACTTCAACCCGGTGGTGGCGATGTGCGGCCGGGTGACGATCGCCGAGGTGGAGCAGGTCGTCGAGAACGGCGAGATCGACCCCGACCACGTGCACACGCCGGGCATCTTCGTGCAGCGGCTGGTGCTCAACGCCGCGCCCGAGAAGCGCATCGAGCAGCGCACCGTGCGCGCCAAGGCATAGGAGCAAGCAGATGGCCTGGACCCGTGAAGAGATGGCCGAGCGTGCGGCGCAGGAGCTGCGCGACGGCTTCTACGTCAACCTCGGCATCGGCCTGCCGACGCTGGTGGCCAACTACATCCCGCCCGGCATGAGCGTGATGCTGCAGTCGGAGAACGGCCTGCTCGGCATCGGGCCGTTCCCGACGGAAGACGAGGTCGACGCGGACCTGATCAACGCCGGCAAGCAGCTGGTCACCGCGCTGCCCGGCTCGAGCTACTTCTCCAGCGCCGACTCCTTCGCGATGATCCGCGGCGGCCACATCGACCTCGCCATCCTCGGCGCGATGCAGGTCAGCGAGAAGGGCGACCTGGCCAACTGGATGATCCCCGGCAAGCTGGTCAAGGGCATGGGCGGGGCGATGGACCTGGTCGCCGGCGTCGGGCGGGTGGTGGTGCTGATGGAGCACTGCGCCAAGAACGGCGAGCACAAGATCCTGCAGAGGTGCACGCTGCCGCTGACCGGGGTCGGCGTGGTCAACCGCCTGATCACGGACCTGGGCGTGTTCGACGTGACCGACGGCGGGTTGAGGGCGACCGAGCTGGCGCCGGGGGTGAAGCCGGAGGAGGTGCGGCTGAAGACCGGCTGCCACGTGCAACTCTCGCACCTCTAGGCAGGCGACCGACGCGGCGAAGCGGCCGGACGGAGCAGCGGTGAGGGGCCTGCATCGGCATCCCGAAGACAACCACTTCGGCGGCCACGAGCGGGGCGACAGCGCCTACACGCACCAGTCGCGGCCGCACGGCGCCCGCCCGCTGGCGATCGCCGTCGCGCTGACGCTCGGCTATGCGGTGATCGAGCTCGCCGGCGGCCTGTGGTCGGGGTCGCTGGCGCTGCTGGCCGACGCCGGCCACATGGCGACCGACTCGGCGGCGCTGCTGTTCGCGCTGGCGGCCAACATCATCGCCCGCCGCCCGGTTTCGGACCGGCACTCTTTCGGCCTGGCGCGGGTCGAGGTCATCGCCGCCTTCGTCAACGCCATCGCCATGCTCGGCGTCGTGGCCTGGATCTTCTACGAGGCGATCGACCGCCTGAACCACCCGGTGCAGGTCAAGGGCCTCGGCGTGTTCGTCATCGCCGGCATCGGGCTGGCGATCAACGTGCTGGTGGCGTGGGCGCTGTCGCGCGACCGAGAGAACGTCAACACGCGCGCGGCGCTGATCCACGTGATGGGCGACCTGCTCGGCTCGATCGCGGCGATCGTCGCCGGCCTGGTGATCTATTTCGGCGGCCCGCTGATGGCCGACCCGCTGCTGTCGATGTTCGTCGCCGCGCTGATCCTGCGCTCGACCTTCGGCGTGCTGCGCGAGACCACGCTGGTGCTGCTCGACAGCGTGCCGCACGGCGTGGACTACAAGAAGGTCGGCGTGTCGCTGGCGCAGGTGCCGGGCATCGTCTCGGTGCACGACCTGCACGTGTGGGCGATGGTGCCGGGGCGCAGCGCGCTGTCGGCGCACGTGCTGGTCGACGACATCGAGCGCTGGCCGGTGATCCTGCACCAGGTGCGGCACCTGATGCGGCGCGACTTCGGCATCGACCACCTCACGCTGCAGCCGGAGTGGCTGCGCCGCGAGGCGCGCGCGCCGGCGGTGCCGGTCAGGCCAGCCGGCGGAGCAGCCACAGCGCGGTGATCATGACCGGCTGGTGGACCAGGTAGACCGTCAGCGCCCACGTTCCGGCGAGCACCAGCAGCCGCGGCGGGCGATCGTTCAGCCGCTGCCAGAACGGCGTCAGCGCGAAACCGCGCCGCTGCCACAGCGAACCGAGGCCGATCCCGGCCAGCACCGCCGCCAGCCACGGGAACAGCGGCACGTAGTCCTCGGTGCGCGGCTTGATGGTGACGAAGCCGACGATGTTCGCCGGCGCGGCGTTGAACGCCGGGTCGCGGTAGAACCACCAGGCGGCGAAGACCGCCGCGGCGAGGACGAAGTTCCACTCGCGCAGCGGCACCAGCGGGCGGGCGACCAGCAGCGCCACGGCGATGAAGTGCAGGATGCCGATGTAGATGAAGCGCGGCCCGAACATCAGCCAGCTGCCCAGCGACACCAGCGCTGCCGCCGCGGCCACCTGCGCCCAGCGCCGCCAGAAGTCGCGCCAGCCGGGCTTGCGGGCCAGGCGCAGCACCAGGCGCGCGCCGACCAGCAGCAGGAACTGGGTGACGATCGCGGTGCGCCAGCCGACCCAGGGCTGGTCGCGGGTCATCGCCAGCTCGAGGTGGCCGAAGTAGTTCAGGTCGTAGATGAAGTGGTAAACGATCATCTGCGCGACGGCGAAGCCGCGCAGCGCGTCGACCAGCGGCAGGCGAGGGGACGGCAGGGCTCTCATGGGCGTGGCCACCATGCTAGCCGCGGCGCGACGCAGGCGCCTACACTGCTTTGCGAACCCGTTGCACCGGCGCAGGCCGGGGCGCAGTTCGCCGCCGATTGAACTTCGGTCCCGGCCTGCGCCGGGACGACAGCAACTCACCTGTCCATCATGTCCCACACCTGGACCCGCGAAGCCGTCCGCGTCATCGAGGCCGACTTCAACCGCAGCGCCGACACCCACCTGATCCCGCTGCCGCTGCCGGCCCTGCCGGGCCTGCACCTGTACCTGAAGGACGAGTCGAGCCACCCGACCGGCAGCCTGAAGCACCGGCTGGCGCGGTCGCTGTTCCTCTACGCGCTGGCCAACGGCTGGATCCGCGAGGGCACGACGGTCGTCGAGGCCTCCAGCGGCTCGACGGCGATCTCGGAGGCCTACTTCGCGCGCCTGCTCGGCCTGCCTTTCGTCGCCGTGATGCCGCGCGCCACCTCGCCGGAGAAGGTCGCGGCGATCGAGTTCTACGGCGGCCGCTGCCACCTGGTCGACGGCGCGGCGGAGATCTACGAGGCCGCGGCGCGGCTGGCGCAGGCCTGCGGCGGCCACTACATGGACCAGTTCACCTACGCCGAGCGCGCCACCGACTGGCGCGGCAACAACAACATCGCCGAGTCGGTGTTCGCGCAGATGGTGCACGAGCCTCACCCCGAGCCGCGCTTCATCGTCTGCGCCGCCGGCACCGGCGGCACGCCGGCCACCTTCTCGCGCTACGTGCGCTACCGGCGCCACGCCACCGAGGTGGTGGTCGCCGATCCCGAGGACTCGGTGTTCTTCGACTGCTACGCGAGCGGCGACCGCGGCCTGACCTGCGGGCGGGCGTCGCGGATCGAAGGCATCGGCCGGCCGCGTGTCGAGGCGTCCTTCATCCGCGAGTCGATCGACGCCATGGTCAAGGTGCCGGACGCGGCATCGATTGCCGCCATTCACTGGCTGCAGCGGGCGATCGGCCGCCGTGCCGGCGGCTCCACGGGGACGATCCTGTACGGGGCCCTGCCGCTGCTGCAGCGGATGGTGCAGGCGAAGGAGCAGGGATCGGTGGTGCTGGTGATGTGCGACGGCGGCGAGCGCTACGCACACAGCTACTACGACGACGACTGGCTGGCCGCCAGCGGCCTCGACCCGGCGCCTTACCTGCCGCGGATCGGGGCGTTCCTGGAGCGCGGCGAGCCGCAGCAGTGGGACGTGCGGGAGTGCCGGCGCTGAGGAAGCGCCCGGCGCCTCGCCCGGCCGCCGCTACTTGTGGCGGATGAACTGGTAGACGTTCAGGTAGTGCTGGCCGGGGTGGTTCCACGAGTAGTCGCAGGCCATCGCCTGCTCGGCGAGTCGGCGGAACAGCGCCGGCTCGTCGCGCCACAGGCCATCGCCCGGGACAGCGCCGACTCGACGCCGGCGTGGTCGGGATGCTCGAAGACGAAGCCGTTGCGCTGCGAGCGCGGCAGCTCGGAGTGATCCCAGTCGAACACCGTGTCCTTCAGGCCGCCGACGGCGCGCACCACCGGCACCGTTCCGTAGCGCATGGCGATCATCTGCGACAGCCCGCAGGGCTCGAACAGGCTCGGCATGACGAGCAGGTCGGCGCCGGCGTAGATCAGGTGCGCCAGGTCGTCGTTGAAGCCGATCTCCAGGTGACAGTCGGGGCTGTCGTGCAGCATCTGCCTGAGCTGCCAGAAGTCCTCGTTGATGCCGTGCTGCGAGCCGGAACCGAGCAGCACGAACTGCGCGTCGTGCTCGAGCGCGTAGAACAGCGCGTGGCGGATCAGGTGCAGGCCCTTCTGCGTGTCGAGCCGGCCGACGTAGGCGAGGAGTGGCCGCCGCCCATCGCGCAGCCGCAGCATCTCGCGCAGCGCGCGTGTGTTGCCGGCCTTGTGGTCGATGCCCTCGATGTCGTAGTGGAACGGGATGTGCGGGTCGAGGTGCGGGTTCCACATCTCGTAGTCGAGGCCGTTGAGGATGCCGCCGAACTTCTCCTGGAACCGGTGCAGGGTGGGGCCCAGGCCGCAGCCGAGGTCGGTGTGCCGCACCTCCCAGGCGTGGTGCGGCGACACCGTGGTGACGAAGTTGGCGTAGACGATGCCGCCCTTCGTCAGGTTGATCGCGTGGTGGTCGACGCCGTCGCCCATGCGGTCGGGGTGGCCGTAGTACTCGTGCCGGTGCAGGCCGGTGGCGTCGAGAACGTGCGCGCCGGTGACGCCCTGGTGCGCGAAGTTGTGGATCGTGTGGCAGACGCGCTGGTCGGCCAGTCCGGCCGCGGCGTAGATCTCGTACAGCAGCACCGGAACCAGCGCGGTCTGCCAGTCGTGGGTGTGGATCACCTGCGGCCGCTTGCCCGACTTGAGCAGGAACTCGAGCGCCGCCTTGCTGAAGAAGGCGAAGCGCTGCGGATCGTCCCAGAAACCGTAGTAGGTGCCGCGGTCGAAGAACGCCTGCTGCGAATGCGGCTCGACGAAGAAGCACCGGCGCCCGTGCACGAAGCCGAACCAGACGGTGCAGCGGATCGCGCCGCCGTCCCAGGGCACCCACAGGTCCTCGTAGGCGACGTGCAGGTCCCGGACGTGGTCGTGGCGCATGCAGTCGTAGCGGGGCAGGACGATCTCCACCGTGTGGCCGCGCAGCTCCAGTTCGCGACTCAGGCCGAACACCACGTCGGCCAGGCCGCCGACCTTGGCCACCGGTGCGCATTCGGACGCGATCATGACGACGTACATCGAGTTGCTTCTCCGGCCCGCTGGCGAGGCGACAGCGGCAAGTCTGCGCGAGCGACCCGCATGCTGCAAAGCGTAAGGCGGGCGCGGCACTTGAGGGTGGTCAAGAAGGGCGCCGGCCGGCAGCCCTCCGCGATAATGCGTTCATGAGCTCCGTCGCCGAATCTCCGGACCAGGCGCTGCCCGCGGTGCGCGAGATCGCCCTGACGCAGCCGTTCGCCTGGCTGCGCCGCGGCTGGCACGACATGCACGCCTGCTTCGGCGCCAGCCTGCTGCACGGTCTGGTCGTCGCCGTCGGCGGCCTGGCCGTACTGACCCTGACGCTGCACGCGCTGCCGCTGATGCCAGGGGCGCTGACCGGCTTCCTGCTGATCGGGCCGGTCTTGTGCACCGGGTTGTACGAGCTGAGCCGCCGCATCGCCGCCGGCGAGCGGCCGGGTCTCGGCGACGCGATCGGTGCCTGGCGACGCGGCACGCGGCCCCTGGTGGCGCTCGGCATGCTGCTGTTCGCCGCCTCGACCGCCTGGGTGCTGGTCTCGGCGCTGCTGTTCAAGATGTTCGTCACCGTGCCGCTCGACTCGCCGCTGCGCTTCCTGCGCTATGCGGTGGCCGGGCAGGGCGGCTGGCTGTTCTTCCTCTGGCTGCTCGCCGGCGGCCTGGGCGCGGCGCTGGTCTTCTCGCTGACCGTGGTCTCAGCGCCGCTACTGCTCGACCGGCGGGTCGGCCTTCGCACCGCGCTGCTGGCCAGCGTGCGCGCGGTCGGCGACAACCCGGCGCCGATGGCGCTGTGGGCCGTGCTGATCATGCTGGCCACGGCCGCGTCGATGGCGACGCTGATGATCGGCTTCGTGTTCGCGGTGCCGGTGATCGGCCACGCAAGCTGGCACGCCTATCGCGACGTGCTCGACGTCGAAGCGCTGCCGCCGCGCACCTGAGGCCGGGATGGAATCCGCACCCTTCGGCCTGACCGAGTCTCAGGTCGCCCAGTTCGGCATGACCTGGGGAATCGGCGCCTTCATCGCGTTCATGCTGTTCATCATCTTCAGGCTGGCGCGCGACTCGAAGGCCGGCCGCTTCGGCACCTTCATCCTGTTCTTCGTGCTGGCGTTCGGCATCCTCGGCTTCATCGCCAAGCAGGTCATCCAGTGGCTGATCGGCATCGAATAGATGCCGGCCGCTAGGCTGCTTCAGCCGCCGCGGGTCCAGGTGAACACGCGCACCGGCGGGATGTTGATCAGCTCCCACTGCCTGCGCGGCCTGCCGAGATACGGCGTGGTGTAGTCGGCCACGTGCGGCCGCACCTGGTAGGCGACGAAGCGACCGCCCGGGGCCAGCGCGCCGGCGACGGCGGCGGCGATGCGGTCGGCGACCGCGCGCGGCATGGTCGAGAAGGGGATGCCCGAAATCACCGCGTCCGGCGCCGGCAAGCCGTGCTCGCCGAGAAAGCCGTCGATGAACTCCGCGCTGCCCTGCACGACGGTCAGCCGCGAGTCGCGGATCGATGAGCGCAGGCGGGCCGCGAAGCCCTCGTTCAGTTCGATCGCCATCAGGCGGGCCGCCGCCGGCATCGCCCTGAGGAAGGCGCGCGTCGTGCCGCCGGTGCCGGGGCCGAGTTCGACCACGCAGCGTGCTCGCGACAGCTGTGCGCTGCGCACCAGCCGCTGCTCGAGCACGTGCGAACTGGGGATCACCGAGCCGACCTGCCCGGGATGGGCGACGAAGCCGCGCAGGAAGTCGATCCGCTCGCGCAGGGCCTGCAGCGCGCCGACGCCACCTTCGTCGCGGTCCTCGGCTGCCGGCGGCGCCTGCCCCAGCTCCGCGCGCGCAACGCCGGCGCGCGGGGCGTGGTGTTGGTCTCGTCGCATAATTCTTCCTCTGTGGAGTCCGACCTTCCGGCGGGCCGGAGGCGAGCACGCCCCGCGCTTGTTGTTGTTCTTTGCAGCGAGTCTAACGCCCTTGTCGCCCTCGCCCTGGCGCTTCTGCGTCGCGCCGATGATGGACTGGACCGACCGGCACTGCCGGTATTTCCATCGGCAGCTGTCCCGCCACGCGCGGCTGTACACGGAGATGGTCACCACCGGCGCGCTGCTGCACGGCGACGTGGCGCGCCACCTCGACTTCGATCCGGCGGAGCATCCGCTGGCGCTGCAGCTTGGCGGCTCCGAGCGCGACGACCTCGCGCACTGCGCGCGGCTCGGCGAGCGCCGGGGCTACGACGAGATCAACCTGAACTGCGGCTGCCCGTCGGAGCGCGTGCAGCGCGGCGCCTTCGGCGCCTGCCTGATGGCCGAACCTTCGCTGGTGGCCGACTGCGTGAAGGCGATGCGCGATGCGGTGTCGATCCCGGTGACGGTCAAGCACCGCATCGGCATCGACCGCGACGAGGACTACGGCCTTGTGCGCGACTTCGTCGGCCGGCTGCACGAGGCGGGCTGCGCGGTGTTCATCGTCCACCCCCGCAACGCGTGGCTGAAGGGCCTGTCGCCGAAGGCCAACCGCGAGGTGCCGCCGTTGCGCTACGAGGTGGTCTACCGGCTGGCCGGCGATTTTCCAGGTGCGCAGTTCGTTCTCAACGGCGGCCTCGCGTCGCTGGCGCAGGCCGCCGGGCCGCTGGCGCGGCTGCCCGGCGTGATGCTCGGCCGCGCCGCCTACCACGATCCATACCTGCTGGCGGCGGTCGACCGCGAACTGTTCGGTGACGCCGCGGCGCCGCCGGCGCGCCTGCAGGTAGTGGCGGCGATGTCCGACTATCTGCAGCGGCAGGCGGCTGCCGGTGTGCCGGCGCGCGCGATCCTGCGCCACATGCTTCAGCTGTTCCACGGCGAGCACGGCGCCCGCAACTGGCGGCGAATGCTCAGCGACCCGCAGTTCATCGACCGCCACGGCGCCGACTCGCTGCACGCTGCGGCGCAGGCATTCGCGACCCGGCGGCTCGACCGGGGCGAAGAAGCGGCCGCACCGCTGGCTTGAGCCGCTAGTTCTTCACGGGCCCGCAGTCGCCGCGGTAGGCGTCCTCGGCGCGCGCCAGCCGGCGCTGCATCTCGGTCCGCTTGCGCGGTCGGGCGCCGGCGAGATCCTCCTGGGCGTGCCGGATGCTCGTCTGCAGGCTGCGGCAGTGCGTTTCCTGCTTCATTGCCGCCGCCAGTTGGCGCGACTGCTCGCGGGTGGCGCGATCCTCCTCGGCCTTGCGCGCGCGGTCGAGCGCGACAGCGCTGCGCAGGTCCTGCTGCGCCCGTTGCCGGGCGGCCTTCTGCTCGGCCTCAGGTGGTGCTTCGGCAGGCGGCAGCGTTCGGACGGTAGTCGTACCGGGTGGGCAGGCGCTGTTGGCGTAGCTGACCTTGCCGTCGGCGCCCTGGCAACGCTGCACGTCCTGCGCCATCGCCGGCAGTGCCGCCAGCGCGAGCAGCGCGGAGGCGAGCAGGCGCGGCCGCCTCATCGCTGCCGCGGGCACAGCGCCCGGTAGTCGTCCTGCGCACGGCGCAGGGACAGTTCGGCCGACGCGCGGTTCCCCGGCGCAGCGGCGGTCAATTCGTCGTTCAGCCGCTGCAGCTCGCGGGCGCGAGCCTCGCAGTCGCGCCGCTGCTCGGCGAGCTGGGCGTTGAGTTCCTCGTCGATCTGCGCCGGCGCCTCGGCCTGGCGGGCGCGAGAAGGCTCGACCTTTGGCGGCCGCGGTGCCTCGCCGGCCCTGGCGGGCGGGCGCGCGCCGTCGTGCACGACCACCGGCGGCGTCGGCTCAATCTTGCGGACCAGCTTCGTGTTCGGCGGGCAGTCGCCGTTCGAGTAGCTGACCTTGCCGTCGGCCGATTCGCAGCGGACGATCGCCGCCGCATCGCGCGCACTGAACGCGAGCAGCAGCGCGAGGCAGGTGACGGCGGCGGAGGCGAGGCGCATCGGACGGTCCGGTCAGCAGGGCCAGTCTACCCAGCGCCGCCGGCGGACCCAAGGGCCGCGCAGCGTGAATCTTCCCCTTGCGCCGAGCGGATTAACGCGCCGTGGGGAGGCGATGCCTGGGCCGGTCCTCAGATCACCTTGCCGGGGTTCATCAGTGCGAGCGGGTCCAGCGCATCCTTGATCCGCCGCATCAGTTCGAGCTCGAGTGCACTCTTGTAGCGCGTGATCGCCTCGCGCTTGAGCTGGCCGAGGCCGTGCTCGGCGCTGATCGAGCCGCCGCGCGCGTGCACCGCGTCGTTGACCACCTCGTTGATCCGCTGCTCGTGCTCGAAAGCCACCTCGATCGGCGTGCCGGCCGCAGTGCCCATGTTGTAGTGCAGGTTGCCGTCGCCGAGGTGGCCGAAGACGATCGGCTCGATCCAGGCGAAGCGGCGGCGCAGCGCGGCGTTGGTCGACTCGACGAACTCGGCGATGCATGACACCGGCAGCGAGATGTCGTGCTTGACGTTGCCGCCGCGCTTTGCGTGCGCCTCGGGAATGCCCTCGCGCAGCGCCCACAGCGCCCGCGCCTCGGCGATCGAGCTGGCCACGGCGGCATCGACGATATCGCCGGCGTCCAGCGCCTCGGCGAGGACGCGCTCGAAGACGGCGGCCGCGTGCTGCTCGCTTTCGGTGTCGGACAGTTCGAGCAGCGCGTACCAGGGCTGCGCCAGAGGCAGCGGCATGCGCAGCGCCGGCAGCATCTCGACGGCGTGCTGCAGCGTGATCCGGCCCATCACCTCGAAGGCGGTCAGCGCCGCGCCGGCGGCGGCGCGCGCGCGCTCGAGCAGGCGGGTCGCCGCCTCCAGCGACGGCAGGGCGGCCAGCGCCGTCATCCGTGCCGCCGGCAGCGGATAAAGCTTCAGCGTCGCTGCGGTGATCACGCCGAGAGTGCCTTCGGCACCGATGAACAGGTGCTTGAGGTCGTAGCCGGTGTTGTCCTTGCGCAGGCCGCGCAGGCCGTCCCAGACTTCGCCGCTCGCCAGCACGACCTCCAGGCCGAGCGTCAGGTCGCGCGCGTTGCCGTAGCGCAGCACCTGCACGCCGCCTGCGTTGGTGGCCAGGTTGCCGCCGATCGTCGCGCTTCCCTCGGCGGCCAGGCTGAGCGGGAACAGCCTGCCGTGCTCGCTCGCCGCCTGCTGCACCCGTTGCAGCACGCAGCCGGCCTCGACGGTGATGGTGTCGTTGGCGACGTCGATCGAACGCACGCGGTTCATCCGCTGCATGCTGATGACGACGGCACTTCCCGAGGCATCGGGCGTGCCGCCGCCGACCAGCCCGGTGTTGCCGCCCTGGGGAACCATCGGCGTGCGCGAGCCGGCGCAGGCGCGAACGATCGCCGCCGTCTCGGCGGTGCTGGCCGGTCGCACGACGGCCAGTGCGGCTCCGGCGTAGCGCTTGCGCCAGTCGGTCAGGTAGGGCGCGGCCTCGTCGCCGGTGAAGACGTTCGATTCGCCGACGGCGGCGGCCAGTGCCTGCAGCAGGTTCACTTGCCTGCCCTCGCGCGCGCCGCCTTCTTGAACGGCCGCAGGTAGACGATGGCCGAGGCGAAGAAGACCAGCCCGATCGCCGTCTGGATCATCGCCATCGTGCCGGCGGGCGCCGCGTCGGCCGCACGCACGCTGCCTTCGGCCACGTAGAGCAGCACCGGCAGCAGCGCCCACTGCATCACCTTGGCGTCGCCGCGCAGCACGCCGCGCAGCGGCAGCAGCAGCGGCAAGCTCTTCAACACCAGCCACGAGCCGCCCGGTCGCAGCGGCGCCAGCAGCCACTCCCAGAGCACCGCCAGCGCGATCAGCGCCAGCCAGCTTGCCGCGGCAACCCGCCAGGCGGCCCTCTGCGCCGGCGACAGCGCGGGCGCAGTCATCGGCGCAGCTTCAGCGCGGCCCACGCCAGTCGCCGGCCGAGCGCGACGGCCAGCCGGCCTTCCTCCGCGGTGACCGGCTGCCGGCTCAGGCGCGCGTGATGGCTGGCGCCGTAGGGGGTGCCGCCGCTGGAGGTCTCGTTCAGGTCCGGCTCGGAGTAGGGCAGGCCGACGATCAGCATGCCGTGGTGAAGCAGCGGCAGCATCATCGACAGCAGGGTCGACTCCTGGCCGCCGTGCAGCGAGTTGGTCGAGGTGAACAGCGCCGCCGGCTTGCCGGCCAGCGCGCCCGACAGCCACAGCCCGGCAGTGCCGTCGATGAAGTGCTTCAGCGGCGCCGCCATGTTGCCGAAGCGGGTCGGCGAGCCGAGCGCCAGGCCGGCGCACTGCTCGAGGTCCGCCAGCTCGACATACGGGCTGCCTTCCGGTGGCACCGGCGGCGCGGCGACCTCGGTGGCAGGGGCCACCGGCGGCACGGTGCGCAGCCGCGCCGCGGCGCCCGGCACCGCGTCGACGCCCTGCGCGAGCAACTCGGCGAGCCGCCGCGTGGCGCCGTGGCGCGAGTAGTAAAGCACGAGGATGTCGGCGTCGGCGGCCACGGCGGTGTCGGTACTATCGAAGCGGTCGATTATAGGAACGCGATGACGAGCGCCTTCTTCAGCCACGCCCGCCAGCAGCTGAGCGACATGGTCGACGCGGTGGCGCGGGTCGACCGCTGGCCGCGGCGGGCGCGGCAGTGGCTCGAGCGGGCCCGCGAAGTGCTCGCCTTTGCCGCGCGGCGCGCCCGCGAGGTGCGGCTGGCGCAGGTGGCCGGCAGCCTGACCTTCACCTCGACGCTGTCGATCGTGCCGCTGCTGGCGGTGGCGCTTGCGGCGTTCGCCGCCTTTCCGCTGTTCGCCGAGTACCGGCAGGCGATCGAGAAGACGCTGCTGCGCGACCTGCTGCCGCCGCAGATCTCGGCGACCATCCTGCGCTACCTGCAGGACTTCACGGCCAACGCCGCCGGCCTGACCGCCTGGGGCCTGGCGCTGCTGGTGCTGACAGCGCTGCTGATGATCCACACCGTCGACCGGGTGCTGAACGACATCTGGAAGGTGCAGGCCCGGCGCAGCGTGCTGGCGCGGGTGCTCGTCTACTGGACGCTGCTCACGCTGGGTCCGCTGGCGGTCGGTGCCAGCCTGAGCGCCACCTCGACGGTGTTCGCGCTGTCGGGTGAGCCGCTGTCGCGCGCCTCCGGCCTCACGCGCGCACTGCTCGACTGGCTGCCGTTGCTGATCGGCGGGCTGGCCTTTGCCGCGCTGTACGTGCTGGTGCCGAACCGGCGGGTCGACTGGCACGACGCGCTGATCGGCGGCTTCGTTGCCTCGGCGCTCGGCGAGGCGCTCAACTGGGGCTTCGGCGTGTACATCCGCACCGGCACCCTGGCGAGCATCTACGGCGCCTTTGCCGCGGTGCCGCTGTTCCTGCTCTGGGTCTACCTGTCGTGGTACGCGGTGCTGTTCGGGGCGGCGATCGCCGCCACGCTGCCGATGCTGCGCTCGACGCGCTTTGCCGACGAGCGCCGCGCCGGCAACCGCTTCATCACCGCTGTCGCCCTGCTGCGCACGCTGCTGGGTGCGCGCGAGGCAGGTCTCGACGACGGCCGCATGCCGCTCGCCGAACTCGCCCGCGCGGTTCGCTTTGCCGACGACGGCGTCGAACGGCTGCTGGTCGAACTGGAGAAGCTCGACTACGTCTCGCGGCTGGACGGCACGCACGCCGGCAAGTGGCTGCTGACCTGCGACGCGGAGAAGGCGACGCTGCTGCCGCTGTTCGCCCGCCTGGCGGTCGATCCGGCCAATTCGCTGCTCGGCGCGCAGCCGGAACTGGGCCGCTGGCTCGAGCAGGGGTTGTGTGCGGGCTGGCTGCAGCGGCCGCTGTCCGCGGTGCTCGGCGCCGGGCCGGGCGCGGCGCAGGTCGGCGATGACCCGCGCGAGGCGCGGCAGTCAGCCGCGTGAGACGCTCAGCACCATTGCCGCGGCGCCCAGCACCAGCAGCCCCGCCACGCGATCGGTGATGCGGCCGAAGCGGGGGTCGGTGGCCAGCCGCGCCGCGCGCGAGGCGGCGAAGCCATAGCCGGCGAGGATGAAGAACTCCGGGATCACCGAGCCCGCCGCCAGCCAGGCCATCTGCGAACCGATCGGCAGCCGGGGATCGACGAACTGCGGCAGGATGGCGGCGAAGAAGACCAGCGTCTTCGGGTTGGCCAGTTGCAGGGTCAGGCCGGAGAGATAGATCGCGCCGGGCGAACTCACGCGGGCGACCGAGCGCGAGACGGTGATCGGCGAGGGCTGGCCGAGCAGGGCGGCAAGGCCCAGGTAGACGAGGTAGGCGGCGCCGGCCCACTTGACCGCGTGGAAGAAGTTCTCCGAGGCCGCCAGCAGCGCGCCGAGGCCGGTGGCCGAGAGCGCGAAGTACAGGCCGTTGGCCGACAGGATGCCGAGGCTCGCCCACACCGACCGGCGCGCGCCCTGCGCCAGGCCGTAGGCGATGACCAGCATCACCGCCGGCCCGGGCGACAGCGACAGCGCCGCCTCGGTGGCGACGTACAGCCAGTAGGTGTCCCAGTTGACGGCGTCGATGGCCACCGCCTCAAGCGGCGACGCCGGCGAACACCTGCTGCGCGAACGAGACCAGCGCGTCGCGGACGCCGTCGGGGTTCTCCGCCATCATCGCGTGGCCGGTTGCCGGCAGCACGACGACCCGCGA
>JBHJND010000176.1:0-1629 GCA_048497655.1 Caballeronia novacaledonica | reverse complement strand
GAGCGGGTCGCCGGGGAGCTGCGCCCAGGTCGATGGCGCGTCCGCCGCGGTTGCGCCGGCGTCCGCCGCGGTTGCGCCGGCGTCCACCGCAGGCGCACTTGCGTCCGCCGGCTCCGGCGCTGCCCGTGCTGCCCCCGTGTGCTCCGCGGCGGCCCGCGCGGAAGCCGCCGGCTTCTCTGGTTTCTCCGCCGCGCGCGGTGCGCAGTGGTTCGCCAGCCGGCACGGCAGCGACTGGAGCTGCGCCACCTGCCACACGGACCGCCCGCTGGCCAGCGGCCGGCACGCCACCACCGGGCGCGCGATCACACCGCTGGCGCCGGCCGCCAACCCCGAGCGGCTGACCGACGCGGCGAAGATCGAAAAGTGGTTCAGGCGCAACTGCAACGACGTGCTGGGCCGCGCCTGCACGCCGGCCGAGAAGGGCGACGTGATCGCCTGGCTGACCTCACTGAAGCAATAGGAGAAGAAGACCATGTTCGACGATCGCAGGCGCAGGTGGTTCGACGGCATCGCGTGGACGGCAGCCGCCGTCGCGCTGGCGCTGCTCGTCGACGCGGCGGAGGCAGGCGAGCAGCGCTATCCGGTGGACAATGCCGTCTACAAGGCGGAATGCGGCAGCTGCCACGTCGCCTACCCACCGGCGCTGCTCGGCGCAGGGACGTGGCGCGAGATCATGCGCGGGCTCGACAAGCACTTCGGCACCGACGCCGGCCTCGGCGAGTCGGCGCACGCCCAGGTCAGCGCCTACCTGGAGGCCGGGGCGGGCGGCCCGCGCCGCGAGGTGCGGACGCTGCGCATCAGCGACGCCTCCTGGTTCCGCAAGGAGCACGACGAGGTCGCCGCGGCGGCGTGGAAGTCGGCTGCGGTGAAGAGCCCGGCCAACTGCGGCGCCTGCCACCGGCAGGCCGAGCGCGGCGACTTCGGCGAGCGCAGCCTGCGCGTTCCGGGCGGGGTGGTGCGATGAGCACGACGGCGCAACGCACGCTGGTGTGGGACCTGCCGACGCGCGCCTTCCACTGGCTGCTGGCACTCGCCTTCGCCGGCGCCTACGCCACCTCGGAGAGCGAGCGGCTGCGCGACGTTCACATGCTGCTCGGCTACACCGCGTTCGGGCTGGTGGGCTTCCGCCTGCTGTGGGGCGTGGTCGGCACGCGCTACGCACGCTTCTCTGCGCTGCCGCTGTCGCCGGCGGCGGTGCTCGGCTACCTGAAATCCCTGGCGAAGCTGTCGCCGCGCCACTACTTCGGCCACAACCCGGCCGGCAGCTGGGCGATCGTCGGCATGCTGCTGCTCATCGCCGCCCTCGGCGCGACCGGCTGGGCGCAGGCGGTCGAGGTCGGCCCCGAGTGGCTGGATGACCTGCACGAAGGCCTGGCCAACGCCATGCTCGCACTGGTCGCCGCGCACGTGGCGGCGGTGCTGCTGAGCAGCGTCATGCACCGCGAGAACCTGCCGCGGGCGATGCTCACCGGCTACAAGCCGGGCGCAGGTCCCGGCGCCGCGGGATCGCGCTGGGCGGTGGCGCTGCTGCTCGTCGGGCTGGTCGGCGCGTTCTGGGCGGGCGCCATCCCCGCGCCGGGCATCGAGGCGGGCCGCTCGCTGGTGCAGGCCGCCGTGCAGCAAGGCGTG
>JBHJND010000175.1:0-2005 GCA_048497655.1 Caballeronia novacaledonica | reverse complement strand
CGGCATGGCCGCGCCGGGCCGGAAGATCCAGCTGACGGTCTGGCGCGACAAGGCCAGCCGCGAGGTCGAGGTGAAGCTCGGCGCCGCCGAGCCGCCGGTGGCCGAGCGCGCCGCGGCGCAGGACAAGCCGGGCAGGCTCGGCCTGGCGGTGCGCCCGCTGACGGCCGCCGAGAGGCGCCAGGCGAAGGTCGATCACGGCCTGCTGGTCGAAGCCGTCGACGGCCCGGCGGCACGCGCCGGCATCCAGCCCGGCGACGTCGTGCTGTCGCTCAACGGCAAGCCGGTCGACGATGCCGAGCAGATCCGCAGCGCGCTCGACAAGAAGCCCAGGCACGTGGCGCTGCTGGTCATGCGCGACGAGCAGCAGATCTTCGTGCCGATCGAGCTCGGCTGACGCGAGCCGCGCCGGCGGAATAGGCCATGCGGCGCAACCTGCGCCCGGTGGCGGTTCGCCGGCAAAGCGCCGGCCGCAGCAAGCGCGCTGCGGCCGGCGAGGTCACGCCTTGGGCAGCGTGACCCCGGTCTGCCCCTGGTACTTGCCGCCCTTGTCGCGGTACGACGTCTCGCAGACCTCGTCGCTCTCGAGGAACAGCACCTGCGCGCAGCCCTCGCCGGCGTAGATCTTGGCCGGCAGCGGCGTGGTGTTGGAGAACTCCAGCGTCACGTGCCCCTCCCACTCGGGCTCCAGCGGCGTGACGTTGACGATGATCCCGCAGCGGGCGTAGGTGCTCTTGCCGAGGCAGATGGTCAGCACGTTGCGCGGGATGCGCATGTACTCGACCGTGCGCGCCAGCGCGAACGAGTTCGGCGGGATGATGCAAACGTCGCCGACGAAGTCGACGAAGGAGGCCGGGTCGAACGCCTTCGGGTCGACGATGGTGCTGTTGATGTTGGTGAAGATCTTGAATTCGCGCGCGCAGCGGATGTCGTAGCCGTAGCTCGAGGTGCCGTAGCTGACGATCTTGCGGCCGCCTGCCTCGCGCACCTGGCCGGGCTCGAACGGCTCGATCATGCCCTGCGCCGCCATGCGGCGGATCCACCTGTCGCTCTTGATGCTCATCTTCCCGCCCGTCGGATCTGCAAGGCCGGCAGTCTAATGAATGGCCGCGCCGGCCCTCGGCGGCCGGCCGGCAACCCCGCCCATCGGTGATGCGCAGCGGCGCCCGCCGCGGTTCAATAGGCCCGTGCGCGCGGCCCGCTGCGCCGGCCGGCGCACACTTTCCCCACCGCCCAGATGCGCGATCCGCTTGCCTTCGTCCTGCGGCGTCCCGACGCTTGGCTAGACTCGACGCCTATGAGCTCCCACTGGATGCCGGCGCAGCCGGGCGACGCCCTTGCCGACATCGACACGCCGGCGCTGGTGCTCGACCTCGACTGCTTCGAGGCGAACCTCGAGCGGATGATGGCAGCGGCTGCGGCGGCCGGCGTGCGCGTGCGGCCGCACGCCAAGTCGCACAAGTCGCTGCAGATCGCCCACCGGCAGATCGCCGCCGGCGCGATCGGCATGTGCTGCCAGAAGATCGGCGAGGCGGAGATCTTTCTCGGCGGCGGCATCCGCGACGTGCTGATCACCAACGAGGTCGTCGGCGTTCGCAAGCTGCGGCGCCTGGCGCAGCTCGCCAAGATGTTCTCCGGCGCGCGGCTCGGCGTGTGCGTCGACGACATCGGCGTGGTGCGCCAGCTGTCGCTGGTGTGCGCCGAGGAGGACGCCGGGCTCGACGTCTACGTCGAGCTGGACGTCGGGCAGAACCGCGCCGGGGTAGCCACGCCGGCCGAGGCGGTCGAGCTGGCACGCGAGGTGATGCGCCATCCGCGGCTGACGCTGATGGGCGTGCAGGCGTACGCCGGCTCGGCGCAGTACCGGCGCGGCGTGCCCGAGCGGCGCGAGGCGTCGCGCCGTGCGGCGGCCAAGGCCGAACAGGCCTGCGCGCTGCTGCGCGAGGCCGGCCTGCCGTGCGAGATCGTCACCGGCGGCGGCACCGGCACCTTCATGTACGACGCCGGC
>JBHJND010000174.1:0-2863 GCA_048497655.1 Caballeronia novacaledonica | reverse complement strand
ATGAACCACCGCTCGGCCGAAGGGCACTGCGAGTTGCTGTTCCGCGACGTGCGCGTGCCGGCGGCGAACCTGCTCGGCGAGGAAGGGCAGGGCTTCCGGCTGGCGCAGGCGCGGCTGGGACCCGGCCGCGTGCACCACTGCATGCGCACCATCGGCCAGTGCGAGCTTGCCCTGGAGCTGATGTGCGAGCGGGCGCTGGAGAGGCGCACCTTCGGCCGCCACCTGGCCGAGTTCGCCAACGTGCAGGACTGGATCGCCGACTCGCGCATCGAGATCGACCAGGCGCGGCTGCTGGTGCTGCGGGCGGCGGCGCTGATGGACCGGGCGGGCAACGCCGCGGCGCGGGTCGACGTGTCGGCGATCAAGCTCGTCGCCGGCCGGCTGCAGACGCGGGTGGTCGACCGCGCGATCCAGGTCTTCGGCGCGATGGGCCTGACCCCCGACGTCCCTCTGGCCGACCTGTGGACCTGGGGCCGCGCGATCCGCTTCGCCGACGGGCCGGACGAGGTCCACCTGCGCACGGTGGCGCGCGCCGAGCTGGCCAAGGCCAGGGCCAGCCGCGGCTCGACGGCGCCGTACTACCGCTCGTACTGAGGGGCGGCGCGGCGATGAGCGAACCCGTGTCGTCGTTGCTGGTCAGCCGTGACGGGCCGATCGTGCGGCTGCTGTTCAACCGGCCGGCGCAGATGAACGCGCTCGACCGCGCCACTGCGCAGGCCTTCGCGCACGCCTGCCGCGAGCTGGCCACCGATGCCTCGGTGCGCGCGGTGATCATCGGCGGCACCGGCCGCGCCTTCATGGCCGGCGGCGATCTCGACGAGCTGCGCGCCGACCCGACCGGCGCGGCGGTCGGCCTGATCGGCCCGATGCACGAGGCAATCGTGCTGCTGGCCGAGATGCGCGCGCCGGTGATCGCCAGCCTGAACGGCGCGGTGGCCGGCGCGGGGTTGAGCCTCGCATTGGCCTGCGACTTCGCCATCGCCGCCGACAACGCGCAGTTCACGCTGGCCTACGTCAACATCGGCGCCAGTTGCGACCTGTCGGGCTCTTGGTCGCTGCCGCGGCTGGTCGGGCTGCGCAAGGCGCTGGAGCTGGCGCTGCTCGGCGAGCGCTTCGATGCCGTCGAGGCGCTGCGGCTCGGGCTGGTCAACCGGGTGGTGCCTGAAGATCAGCTCGACGCGCAGGTGCTGGCGCTGGCGCAGCGGCTGGCCGACGGCCCGGCGCAGTCGATCGCGCAGATGAAGCGGCTGATGCGCATCTCGTTCGAGCACGACCTGCGCGGCCAGCTCGACGCCGAGCGCGCCGCCTTCCTGCGCTGCGCCTCGACGCACGACTTCGCCGAGGGGCTGGAGGCCTTCCTCGCCAGGCGGGCGCCGAAGTTCGGCGCCGGCTGAGCCGCGCCCCCGCGTGCGGCGACGCGGCTTTGATCCGGCTGCCGGCCGCTGCCACAATGCAAGGCCGACCCGCCCCCGCGGCCACCGTCTAAATGATCATCACCAGCCTGCTCGACACCGACCTGTACAAGTTCACGATGATGCAGGTCGTGCTGCACCACTTTCCCGGTGCGCAGGTCGAGTACCGTTTCAAGTGCCGCAACCCCGGCGTCGACCTGACGCCGTACGTCGACGAGATCCGCGAGCAGATCGAGGCGCTGTGCACGCTGCGCTTCGCCGAGGAGGAGCTCGCCTACCTGCGCGGCCTGCGCTTCATCAAGAGCGACTTCGTCGACTTCCTCGGCCTGTTCCAGCTCAACACCAAGTACATCCACGTCGAGCCGGCGCAGGCCGGCCCCGGCGAGATCGGAATCGTGATCAAGGGGCCGTGGCTGCACACGATCCTGTTCGAGATCCCGGTGCTGGCGATCGTCAACGAGGTCTACTTCCGCCGCACCCAGCGCGGCACCGACTTCGAGGCCGGCCGGCGGCGGCTGCTCGACAAGATCGCGCTGGTGCGCGACGACCCGCGGCTCGCCGAGCTGCGCATCGCCGACTACGGAACGCGGCGGCGCTTCTCCAAGCGCTGGCAGGACGAGGTGCTGCTGACGCTGAAGAACGAGCTCGACGTGCACCTTGCGGGCACCAGCAACGTGATGTTCGCGGTGAAGCACGGCCTGATCCCGCTCGGCACGATGGCGCACGAGTACCTGCAGGCCTGCCAGGCGCTGGGGCCGCGCCTGCGCGACTCGCAGATCTTCGGCTTCGAGATGTGGGCCAAGGAGTACCGCGGCGACCTCGGCATCGCCCTGTCCGACGTCTACGGCTTCGACGCCTTCCTGCGCGACTTCGACATGTACTTCTGCAAGCTGTTCGACGGCGCGCGGCACGACTCCGGCGACCCGATGCACTGGGGCGAGCGGCTGATCGCGCACTACGAGAAGAACCGCGTCGACCCGCGCACCAAGACGCTGGTGTTCTCCGACTCGCTGACCATCCCCAAGGTGATCGACCTGTACCGCCGCTTCAGCGGCCGGGCGCGGCTGGCCTTCGGCGTCGGCACCAACCTCACCAACGACCTCGGCTACACGCCGCTGCAGATCGTCATCAAGATGGTCCGCTGCAACGGCCAGCCGGTGGCCAAGCTGTCCGACTCGCCGGAGAAGAACATGTGCGACGACGCGGCCTACCTGGCCTACCTGCGGCAGGTGTTCGAGATCCGCGGCTAGGTCCTAGAATCGACCGCCTCTTCCCCGCTCGCCGTCCCCATGCCTGCCCTGTCCAAGCGCGCCGATAGCCTCGGCACCGAGAACGCCTTCGTCGTGCTGGCCGAGGTCAACGCGCTCGCCCGCGCCGGCCGCGACATCGTTTCCTTCTGCATCGGCCAGCCGGACTTCCCCACCCCGCTTCACATCCAGGACGCGGCAGTG
>JBHJND010000173.1:0-5458 GCA_048497655.1 Caballeronia novacaledonica | reverse complement strand
CATGCTGTCGCGGTGTGCCAGTTCGCCGTCGAGGACGTAGCTGATGATCTCCATGTCGCGGTGACCGTGGGTGCCGAAGCCGGTGCCCGGCGCGACCCGGTCTTCATTGATCACCCGCAGCGGCCCGAAGCCCATCTGCGCCGGGTCGTGGTAGTCGGCGAAGGAAAAGCTGTGGAAGGACTTCAGCCAGCCGTGGTCGGCGTAGCCGCGTTCCTGGCTTCTGCGCAAAGTGATCATGCGTTCTCCCTGTCGGCGTTCCGTCCGGACACCCGGACAATCGAACCGAACGAGTTGGCTTACGATACTAGCAATGATGAACGATCAGCTCAGCCATAACATCGCCTAGACTTCGAAGATCTTGTTCTGATTTTTCGAACGATATGCAGCCCTCGCCCCTGTCACTCGACTCGCTGCGGCTGGTCGATGCAGTCGCTCGCCGCGGCGGCTTCGCCGGTGCGGCCGCCGAACTGAACCGGGCGCCGTCAGCCGTCACCTATGCCGCCCGCAAGCTGGAGGAGGACCTCGACGTGCTGCTGTTAGACCGGCGCGGCTACCGGGCAAGGCTGACCCCGGCCGGCGAGGAACTGCTGCGCGAGGGCCGCCAGCTGCTCGCCGCCGCCGAGGACCTGCGCCGCCGCGTGCAGCGGGTGGCGCAGGGCTGGGAGCGCGAGCTGCGCATCGCCGTCGACTCGGTGCTGCCGTTTGCCGGCCTGCTGCCGCTGCTCGAGGCGTTTTGCGGACAGGCACCGACGCAGCTGCGACTCAGCCATGAGGTGCTCGGCGGCACCTGGGACGCGCTGGTCAGCGGGCGTGCCGACCTGGCGCTGGGTGCCACCGCCGGCGCACCCTCCTCCCAGCATGGCGCCGGGTACCGCACGCGCAAGCTGGGGGAAGTGCAGTTCGTCTTCGCCGTCGCGCCCGGTCACCCGCTGGCGTCGGCGGAGGCGCCGCTGTCCGCCGCGCAGATGCGCGCGCACCGGCAGATCGTCGTCGGCGACACCTCGCAGCGGCTGGCACCGCGTGCGGCCGGCCTGCTTGGCGCCGTCGACACGATCACCGTGCCGACCATGGCCGACAAGATCGCCGCGCAGGCCGCGGGGCTCGGCGTCGGCTACGTGCCGCTGCACCTCGTCCGCGGCCACGTGGCGCGCGGCGAACTGGTCGTCAAGGGCACCGAGAGCGAGCGCGAGCACGGCGAGCGCGCACCGCTGTATGCGGCGTGGCGGGCGGACGCGCGCGGCAAGGCGATCGACTGGTGGCTGGCGCGCCTCAGTGCGGCCGAAGCGCGGGCAGCGCTGCTGGCATGACCGCCTCGGCGTGCCGCGGCGAGGCGAAGGTGCAGCGATTCTTGCCTGCCTGCTTGGAGGCGTACATGGCGGCGTCGGCGCGGCGCAGCAGCGAGTCGAAGTCCTGCCCGTCGGTCGGGAACACGGCGATGCCGACGCTCGCGCTCATGTGCGAGAGGCGGTCGCCGATCTCGATGTCCTCGCTGGCGGCGGCGACGAGCTTCTCGGCCACCCGCCGCGCGACTTCCAGGTCGTCGATCTCGGGCAGCAGGATGACGAACTCGTCACCGCCGGTGCGCGCGATCAGGTCGTACTCGCGCAGCGCCATCGACATGCGCATCGCGACCCGGCGCAGCATCGCGTCGCCGTAATCGTGGCCGAAGGTGTCGTTGACCTCCTTGAAGCCGTCGAGGTCGAGCACCATCAGTGCCGCCAGCCGGTCGCGGCGCATCGCCACCGACAGCAGGCGCCGCGCGTTCTCGCCCAGCAGCCGCCGGTTCGGCAGGCCGGTCAGTTCGTCGTGGTTGGCCTGGTGCCACGCCATCTCCTCGCGCTGCTTCAGCGGCGTGATGTCGGTCAGCACCAGGATCATCGCCTCCGCCTCGCCGTCGGCGCCGACCATCCGCGCGGTCAGCTGCGACCAGACGCCGCGCCGGCCGGCGCTGCCTTCCGGTGCCCGCAGCATCACCTCGTGGTTGGCCGACTCGCCGCGCCGGGCGGCGGCGCGCGTGAGCCCGAGTATCCGCTGCCAGTCCTGCGCGTCGGCGAGGATGTCCGCCGCCGGCCGGCCGCTGAGCCAGGGCTGTTGCACGCCGAGCAGCTGCGCCAGCGCGCCGTTGGCCTTCTCGATCCTTCCGGACTGCACGAAGGCAATGCCCTCGCCGGCCGCGTCGAAGATCACCTGCTGGTTGCGCAGGGCGACCGCCAGGTCGCGCTCGCGCCGCTTCTGCGCCGTGATGTCGGTGCAGACGCCGAGCACCGATTCGATCTTCCCGTCTGCTCCGAAGGTCGGTATGGCGCTGACCATCACGTGCAGCGTCTTGCCGTCGCGCGTGCGGTGGATGGCCTCGACGTCGAACACCGATTCGCCGCGGAGCACCGGCCGGAAGCGGCGCATGAACATGCGCCGGCTGAACTCCGGGGCGTTGAAGAAGGTGACGTGCCGGCCGAGCACGTGCTTCGGCTTGTAGCCGTAGATCATCTGGCAGGCGCGGCCGGAAACGAGCGTGATCACTCCGTCCCGGTCGCAGGTCCAGATCAGCGACGGGGTGGCGTCGAACAACGCCCGGTAGCGACGCTCGCTGGCGACCAGCTTGTCTTCGGCCTCGCGCCGCTTGGTGATGTCGATGATCGACAGCACGAAGCGGGTCGCCCGGCCGCTGTCGTCGCGGATCGATTCGCCGCGCGCCTGCACCCAGATGTAGTCGCCCTTCGCCGCACGGACGCGAAATTCCTGGCGGAACGGCGCGCCCTCCTCGAGGTGCCTGCGGCGCGCCTCAAGGACCCGGTCGCTGTCGCCCGCGTGCAGGGACTCGGAGAAGCGGTACTCGCGGATGAAGGTGTCGCGGTCCTTGTAGCCGAGGATCTCCATGTAGCGGTGCGAGAAATAGCGCTCGCCGGTGATGACGTTTGTCTCGGCGACCCCGGCGTCGATCGCATCCATCGCCAGGCGCAGCTGGTCGCGGCTGTCCTTCAGGTCGGCGAGCGACTTGCCCTGGGCCTCGGCCGAGCGCTCGCTCTGAATCTGCAGCTGCATCTTCTCCCGCACGCCCAGGTGCATCTTCACGCAGGCATAGGCGGCCAGGCCGACTTCGACGATCCAGATGAGCAGCATCAGGTCGCGATTCGGCAGCGACGCCGTCAGCACGGTGAACGCCTGTCCGGCCGCCAGCGGCAGCTGCCCGGCCAGCCAAACGCGCGGCAGCGGCCCGAAGGGCAGCAGCATGCCGATCGAGACGCCGAGCGTCAGTGCGAACTGCAGCAGCAGGCCGGTCGGATCGGCGACGCGGAACAGCGCCAGCCCGACCGTCCACGCCAGCCCCTCGACGGCGGCAAAGCTGCCGTAGGTCCAGGTCGCCTGCAGCGACGGCCCGCTCTCGCGGGCCAGCACGCGCCGGCAGAACAGGCCGCGCGCCAGCAGCAGCGCGGCGAGCGCGCCGCTCCAGTAGAACGCCTCGAGTGCCCGCGTCTCGCGCCAGTGAACGGTGGCGAACAGGACGGCGAGCGTGAGGCTGGCCAGCCACGAGTAGTGGACCGACTGCATCGACAATCGGACCAGTTGCGACGAGATGCGGACGACATCCGCCTTGGCAGTTTCCACTATCGCGGCCGCGTGGCAGGAATGAAGAGGTATTTTCCGCAGATGGCGATCCCCTCGCGACGGCCGAACGGATGAGCGAAACAGCCGGCTACCGCGGCCGCTTTGCGCCGTCGCCGACCGGCGCCCTGCACGCCGGCTCCCTCGCCGCCGCGCTGGCCAGCTGGCTCGACGCTCGCGCGCACGACGGGGTGTGGCTGGTTCGCATCGAGGATCTCGATCCGCCGCGCGAGGTCGCCGGCGCCTCCCGGCAGATCCTCGCGGCGCTGGCGGCGTTCGGGCTGGCAGCAGACGAGCCGCCGCTGTTCCAGAGCACGCGCGACGAGCTGTACCGGCGGGCGCTGACGCAGCTGCAGAGCGCCGCCCTGGCATACGGTTGCGCCTGCTCGCGCGCCGAAATAGTCCAGGCGCAACTGGCGCTGGGGCTGCCGCCGCACATCTACCCCGGCACCTGCCGCGGCGGCACCGGTGGAAGGCCGGTGCGGGCGCTGCGGCTGCGCGTGCCCGACGAGGTCGTCGGCTTCACCGACCGCGCCTGCGGACCGTACGCGCAGAACCTCGCGCGCGAGGTGGGCGACTTCGTCGTCCGCCGCGCCGACGGCCTGTTCGCCTACCAGCTCGCAGTGGTGGTCGACGACGCCGAGCAGCGCGTCAGCGACGTCGTCCGCGGCGCCGACCTGCTCGAGAACACGCCGCGGCAGATCTGGCTGCAGCGCGCCCTGCACCTGCCGACACCCCGCTACCTGCACGTGCCGGTGGTCACCAACGCGCAGGGCGAGAAGCTGTCGAAGCAGACCGGCGCCGCCGCGCTTGACACCACGCGGCCGCTGCGCGAGCTGGAGCGGGCCTGGCAGCACCTCGGCTTTCCGGCACTCGGCGCCGATGGAGTCGATGCCTTCCTGCGGCTGGCCACCGAGCTGTGGCGCAGCCGGTGGGCGTCGGCATAATCGGCCCGGGAGGGGACAAGCCATGGCCGACGACACCGACGTTGCAACGCTGCGCCGCATCCTGGGCCGCTGCCGCACCATCGCCGTGGTCGGCATTTCCGCCGAGTGGCACCGGCCGAGCTACTTCGTCGGCAAGTACCTGCTCGAGCACGGCTACACGATGGTGCCGGTCAACCCGAAGTACGCCGAGGTGCTCGGCCGCCGCTGCTATCCGAGCGTCACCGCTGCTGCGGCCGGCGGCGTGCAGGTGGACATGGTCGACTGTTTCCGCCGCGCCGAGGACATCGGCCCGATTGCCGACGAGGCAATTGCCGTCGGCGCCAGGTGCCTGTGGATGCAGCTCGGCGTGGTCAACGAGGCCGCCGCGCTGAGAGCGCGCGCCGCCGGGCTCGACGTGGTGATGGACCGCTGCGTGAAGATCGAGCACGGCCGGCTGTTCGGCGGGCTGGCCTGGGCCGGCGTCAACACGCGGGTCATCTCCTCCCGCCGGCCGCGGCAACTTCCTTACTGAAGACCATGAGCGACCATCCCTACGGCATCGAGACGCTCTGCCTGCACGCCGGCCAGCTGCCGGACCCGGTGACCGGCAGCCGCGCCCCGCCCATCTACCAGACCACCAGCTACGTGTTCGACAGCGCCGACCACGCGGCGAGCCTGTTCAACCTGCAGACCTTCGGCAACGTCTACTCGCGGATCAGCAACCCGACGGTGGCGATGCTGGAGGAGCGCATCGCGGCGCTGGAAAACGGCCGCGCCTGCCTGTGCCTGGCCAGCGGCATGGCGGCGCAGCTCACCGCCATCGAGGCGATCCTCTCCCCCGGCGACCACATCGTCGCCTCCAGCCTGCTGTACGGCGGCACCTACTCGCAGTTCGACGTCACGCTGCGCAAGCGCGGCATCGAGACGAC
>JBHJND010000172.1:0-1817 GCA_048497655.1 Caballeronia novacaledonica | reverse complement strand
ACCGGGGCATGACCGCCTTCATCATCGAGCCGAAGAACATGCCCGGCTGCACGGCGCGTGCGATCGAGACCAAGCTCGGCCTGCGCTGCGCGCCGACCGGCGAGTTCGTCTTCGAGGGCATGAAGGTGCCCAAGGAGAACGTGCTGGGCAAGCCCGGCGAGGGCTTCCGCATCTGCATGTGGCAGCTGAACCAGACCCGCCTGGGCTGCGCCGCCGGTGCGCTTGGCGTGGCCGGCGGCGCGCTCGACCTGGCGATCCAGTACGCCAACGAGCGCACCCAGTTCGGCAAGCCGATCTCGCAGCACCAGATGATCCAGGCGCAGATCGCCGAGATGACGGTCGAGCACCATGCGGCGCAGATGCTCGTCTATCGCGCCGCCTGGCTGAAGGACCAGGGCAAGCCGAACCAGTTCGAGACCTCGATCGCCAAGTACGCGGCCTCGGAGGCGGCGGTGCGCGCCGCCAACGAGTGCATGAAGATCTACGGCTCGTACGGCTTCTCGACCGAGTACCCGGCCGAGCGCTTCTACCGCGACGCCAAGTCGCTGCAGGTCGTCGAGGGCACCTCGAACATCCAGAAGGTGATCATCTCGGGCATGGCCTGCGGGCACACGCCGAACCGCGACTGAGCCCGGCCGCCGTCCCGGCGCGGGCCGGGACCCGGTTGGCGGTGCTGCAAGTCAGGCCCCGGCCTTCGCCGGGGCGACGACCGAAACCTGAACAGGAATCGCCATGAGGCCCTACTTCCAGAAGATGCCCGCCCTCGGCAAGGCGCTGAAGGACAACCGCATCACCCGTTCGAAGGACAGCCGCGGGAGGCTCGAGGCCATCGAGGCCGAGCTCGCCGCCGCGAGGAAGGCGCGCGAGAACGTCGGCATCCCGGCCGCCGAGATCAACAAGCGCGGCGCGCTGACCGTGTGGCAGCGCCTGGAGTACCTGGTCGACCCCGGCAGCTGGCACCCGCTGCACAGCCTGTACAACCCGGAGGACAACGAGGAAGGCACGACCAACGTGGTCGACGGGCTGGCGAAGATCGCCGGCCGCTGGGCGGTGGTGATCGGCTTCGACAACAAGGTGCTCGCCGGCGCGTGGATCGCCGGCCAGGCGGACAACATCCTGCGGGTGACCAACCTCGCCAAGCGGCTGCGCCTGCCGCTGGTGTGGCTGGTGAACTGCAGCGGCGTGAAGCTGCCCGACCAGGAGAAGTTCTATGCCGACCGGCGCGGCGGCGGCACGCCGTTCTTCCGTCACGCGGAACTGGAGCAGGCCGGCATCCCGGTGCTCGCCGGCATCTACGGCACCAATCCCGCCGGCGGCGGCTACCAGAGCATCAGCCCGACGATCCTGCTCGCGCACAAGGACGCCAACATGGCCGTCGGCGGCGCGGGCATCGTCTCCGGCATGTCGCCGCGCGGGCATTTCGACCTCGAAGGGCTGGAAGAACTGATCGCACGCACGCGCGAATTCAAGGAGCGGCCGCCGGGTCGCGTCGAGATTCACGACCACGAGACCGGCTTCTTCACCCGCGTGTACGACGACGAGCGCGGCGTGCTCGACGGGCTGAAGGAGTACATGCGCGCGATTCCCGCCTACGAGCCGATGTTCTTCCGCGTTGCCGAACCCGCGGAGCCGGCGTTCGCCGCCGAGGATCTGTATCACCTGCTGCCCTTCAATCAGAAGGAAACCTACTCGTTCGACGATCTCCTGGCGCGGCTGGTCGACGGCAGCGAGCACATGGAGTTTCGCCCCGAGTACGGACCGGAGATCTATGCCGGCCTGGTCAAGCTCGACGGCATGCTGGTCGGCGTGATCGGCAA
>JBHJND010000171.1:0-3406 GCA_048497655.1 Caballeronia novacaledonica | reverse complement strand
AGCCGACCGCGCCGGCCTCGATCTGCTCGACCAGCGCGGCCTTGCCGTGCCCGTGCCCCTTGCCGAGGATGCCGACGTTGACCGGCCAGCCCTCGAAGGCGCGCAGCATGTTGCGGATGTTGCCCGGCCCCGCGGTGACGGTGGTGGCGTTGGAGCCGTCCGACGGGCCGGTGCCGCCGCCGATGAGGGTGGTGGTGCCGTTGGACAGCGCCGCGTACGCCTGCTGCGGCGAGATGTAGTGGATGTGGGTGTCGATGCCGGCGGCGGTGAGGATCAGGTGGCTGCCCGAGATCGCGTCGGTGGCCAGCCCGCACTCGAGGCCGGGCGTGATCCCGTCCATCACCTGCGGGTTGCCGGACTTGCCGATGGCGCAGATGCGGCCGTCCTTGATGCCGACGTCGGCCTTCACCACGCCGAGCACCGCGTCGATGATCGTCACGTTGGTGATCACCAGGTCGGGCGCGCCGCCGGCGCGGGTGATGCGGTTGTCCATGCCCATGCCTTCGCGCAGGCTCTTGCCGCCGCCGAAGACGATCTCGTCGCCCGGCGCGCCGCGCAGGTCGCGCTCGATCTCGACGTACAGGCCGGTGTCGCCGAGGCGGATGCGGTCGCCGACCGTGGGGCCGAACAGGCCGACGTACTCGTTGCGTGAGATGGTTGCCATCGGGATCCTCGATTGGGAAGTCCTGCGGTTCAGCGCTTCTTGGCGGCCGGCGAGCGGAAGCCGCGCTTGGCGGCCTGCGCGATCGCCTTGCTCCGGCGTGCCTCAGCCGTCTTGCCGGCGGTGGCGCCGTCGACCAGGTTGTTGAAGCCGTAGACGGCCCGCTTGCCGAGGTAGGGCACCAGCGCCACCTCGCGCTCGTCGCCGGGCTCGAAGCGGATCGCGGTCGACGCCGGGATGTTCAGGTGCTGGCCGAAGGCGGCCGCGCGGTCGAACTCGAGCGCGCGGTTGACCTCGAAGAAGTGGAAGTGCGAGCCGACCTGCACCGGCCGGTCGCCGGTGTTGCGCACCTTGAGCGTGGTGACCGGCAGCTTCTCGTGAAACGAGACGGCCTCCTTGCGGCACACGTAGCCGCCGACCGGCACCTTGGCCGTGGCCGGATCGACGTCGGGGGCGAGGCTGGGGAAGTTCTTGACGGCGGCCATGGTCAGGCTCCTGTGGCGGTGGTCACTGGATCGGCGTGTGCACGGTGACGAGGCGGCTGCCGTCGGTGAACACCGCCTCGATCTGCACCATCGGTATCAGGTCGGCGACGCCGTCCATCACGTCGGCCTTGGTGAGCGCGGTGCGCGCTTCCTTGGTCACCTCCTCGATCGTCCGGCCGGCGCGCGCGCCGTCGAGGGCGGCGGCTGAGATGACGGCGACGGCTTCCGGGTAGTTGAGCTTGATGCCCTTCGCCTTGCGCTTCAGCGCCACCTCGGCCAGCATGTAGACGAGAAGCTTGTCGAACTCCCTGGGCGTCAGTTGCATGAGAATTCTCCCTTGTTGTCGTCGGCGCTCATCCAGCGAACAGTCCAACGTAGCGGACTCGTCGCCAGCGCGTCAATGACCGATTGCTGTTTTTTCATCACGGTATGAACAGATGACCGGCGAGCCCGCGCAGCCCGTGTCGAGCCCGGCGCCGGTGTCGGACCGGGCGATCCTGCTCATCGTCGCCGCGTATGCGGCGGCGTTCGTCGCCTTCGGGCTCGCCGTCGACGGTCCTGCCCGGGTCGCGCGCGGCCTGGCGGCGATCATCGTTTCGCGCGACACGCTGCTCACCGACTACTTCGGCATCGGCGGCATCGGCGCTGCCTGCGTCAATGCCGGCCTGCTGACGCTGTGCGCCTGCCTCGTCTATCTCCGCACCGGCGCGAAGATGACCGGAGCGGCGGTCGCCTGCCTGTTTCTGGTGCTCGGTTTCGCGTTGTTCGGCAAGAACCTGCTGAACGTCTGGCCGATCGTGATCGGCGTGGCGCTGTATGCGCGCTTCAGGGGCGAGGCGTTCTCGAACCACGTCAACACCGCCTTCTTCGGCGTGGCGCTGGCGCCGATCTTCTCCGAGATCCTGTTCAGCGGCAGCCTCGCCCCGCAGGTCAGCGTGCCGCTGGCCGTCGTCACGGGGCTCGCCATCGGCTTCGTGCTGCCACCGGCCGCGGCGCAGCTGTTCAAGGCGCACATGGGCTTCAGCCTGTACAACATGGGCTTCACCGCCGGCCTGGTCGGCACGCTGGTGGTCGCGCTGTACAAGTCCTACGGCTTCGTGCCGGATCCGGTCTTCGTCTGGACGACCGGCAACAACGTCCTGCTCGGCACCTTCCTCGCCCTCGTCTTCTCCTCGATGATCGCCGTCGGGTTCTGGTTCGACCGGCGCGTCCCGTACGGGCTGAAGCAGGTGCTCGCGACGAGCGGCCAGTCGCCGACCGACTTCATCGCGCTGGCGGGCATCGGCCCGACGCTCGCCAACATGGGCCTGTGCGGGGCGATCGGCATGGCCTACATCCTGGCCGTCGGCGGCGAGCTCAACGGCCCGGTAATCGGCGCGATCTTCACGATCGTTGGCTTCGCGGCGTTCGGCAAGCATCCGCGCAACATCGTGCCGATCATGGCCGGCGTGTTCCTCGGCTCGCTGGCCAAGCCGTGGAACGTCGACGACCCGTCGATCCTGCTCGCCGCGCTGTTCGGCACGACGCTGGCGCCGATCGCCGGCCGTTTCGGCTGGCACTGGGGCCTGGTGGCCGGCTTCGTGCACTCCTCCGCCGCGCTGACGGTGGGCCCCGTCCACGCCGGGCTGAACCTCTACAACAACGGCTTCGCCGCCGGCATCGTTGCCTCGGTGCTGGTGCCGGTCATCATCGCCATCCGGTCGAGGACCAGGCCGGACGGCGACGGCGCGGCCGGGCCCTAGAACGACCCGAACGCGCTGCCCAGCACGATTACGGCGGCCAGCGCGACGATCGGCCCGGCGATCACCGCCATGGCGACGTGGAAGTAGCTCTCGCGGTGGGTCGTGCCGCAGACGGCGAGCAGCGTCACGATCGCGCCGTTGTGCGGCAGGCTGTCCAGCGTGCCGGCGGCGATCGCCGCGACACGATGCAGGGCGGCCGGATCCAGGCCCTGGGCCTCGGCCAGCGCGAGGTAAGTGCCGCCCAGGGCATCGAGCGCGATCGTCATCCCGCCCGATGCCGAGCCGGTCAGGGCGGCGAGGATGTTGGTCGACAGCGCCAGCGACACGAGCAGCCCGCCCTGGATCGACAGCACCCAGTCGCGCACCAGTTCGAAGGCCGGCATGGCGGCGACCACTGCGCCGAAGCCGACCAGGCTGGCGACGCTGAGCACCGGCAGCACGGCGGCGTTGGCCCCGGCGTCCATCGACTCGCGCACCGCCGGCAGGCGACCGCGGTTGAGCAGCAGCAGGGCGCCGAT
>JBHJND010000170.1:0-6726 GCA_048497655.1 Caballeronia novacaledonica | reverse complement strand
GGCGATGCTGTCGCACGGCAACCTGTCGTCGAACGCGCTGGTGCTCGGCGAATTCTGGGGCTTCCGCGAGGAGCGCGATGCCGGCGGGCGCGACGTGCTGCTTCACTCGCTGCCGATCTTCCACGTGCACGGGCTGTTCGTCGCGCTGCACGCGGCGCTATTGGCCGGCGCGTCGATCATCTTCCATTCGAAGTTCGACCCGCGGCAGGCGATCGCCGCGCTGCCGCGCGCCACCGTGTTCATGGGCGTGCCGACCTACTACACGCGGCTGCTCGCTGAGGACGGGCTCGATCGTCATGCCTGCCGCCACATGCGGCTGTTCGTCTCCGGCTCGGCGCCGCTGCTGGCCGAGACCTTCGAGGCGTTCCGGCGCCGCACCGGGCACACGATCCTCGAGCGCTACGGCATGTCAGAGACGGTGATGCTGGTTTCCAATCCGTATTTCGGCACGGCGCGCGAGCGCATTGCCGGCACCGTCGGCGTGCCGCTGCCCGGCGTCGGCGTTCGGCTCGTGCGCGACGACGGCACCGCCTGCGACAGCGGCGAGATAGGCAAGGTCGAGGTGCGCGGCCCGAACGTCTTCTGCGGCTACTGGCGCATGCCCGAGAAGACCGCCGAGGAGTTCGCCGCCGACGGCTGGTTCCGCACCGGTGACGTCGGCTGCTTCGGCGGCGATGGGCGGCCCGACACCTACCTGACGCTGGTCGGCCGCTCGAAGGACCTGATCATCTCCGGCGGCTACAACGTGTATCCGAAGGAGATCGAGGGCTACATCGACGCGCTTGCGGGCGTGGTCGAGTCGGCGGTGATCGGCCTGCCGCACCCGGACTTCGGCGAGGCGGTGGCGGCGGTGGTGGTCGGCTCGCGCGATGCGCCGCCGTCGCCGGAGGCGATCGTCGAGGCGCTGCGCGCCCGGATTGCCAACTTCAAGGTGCCCAAGCGCGTCTGGGTGGTCGACGAACTGCCGCGCAACGCGATGGGCAAGGTGCAGAAGAACCTGCTGCGCGAACGCTACGCGGCGACCTTCAAGACCTCCTGATCGCCGGCCGGGCGGGCCGCGCCTACCAGCGCGCCGGCGGCTTGCGGTTGATGGTGATCTGGCGGTCGACGACCGTGACGTAGCCGCCGGTGGTCAGGTCCTTGAAGATTCGGCTGACCATGTCGCGCGAGGCGCCGACGCGGTCGGCGATGTCCTGCTGGGTCAGCCGCTCCGGCACCAGCAGCTTGCCGTCAGGCTGCTCGACGGCGAGCGACAGCAGCAGGCGGGCCACCCGCCCGTAGACGTCCATCAGCGCCAGATTGCGCACCTTCTCGGTGGCGATCCGCATCCGCTCGATCAGGGTGAAGATCAGGCTCATCGCCAGATCCGGGTTGGCGACGATCGCCGCGCGCAGCGCATCGCGGGTCAGCACCGAGCAGACCGTCGGCTCCATCGCCATCACCGATGCCGCCCGCGGGTGGCCGTCGAGCGCCATCTCGCCGACATAGTCGCCGGGGCCGTGGATGTCGAGCACCATTTCGCGGCCGTCGGCGTCGGCGACGAACACCTTGGCCCGGCCGGACAGGATCACGAAGAGCGAGTCGCCCCGCTCGCCCTCGTGGATGAAGACCGAGTTGCGCGGCATGCTGCGCACCTGGCCGCCTCGCGCCAGGTCGCGCACCAGCGGATCGGCAAGCGCCTCGATGCGTGCGTCGACTGTCATGGCCAAGCCTCCCGTCGAGGGCAACGGCGGCAGATTATCCCGGCCTGGCCCGCCGCCACAACCGCGCTCCGAGCGGGCATTCAGCCGCGGGTGGCCTTGTACAGCATGTAGCCGGCCAGCGCGTACAGCAGCAACGCGAAGACGCGCTTCAGGCGCCGGGTGTCGAGCGAGTGCGCGACCCTGGCGCCCAGCGGGGCGGTCAGCACGCTGGCAGTGGCCAGGGTGAGGAGCGCCGGCACGTGGATGTAGCCGACCACGCCGGGCGTGATGCCGGTGAGGTGCCAACCGGAGATCACGTAGCCGATCGTGCCGGCCGCGGCGATTGGAAAGCCCAGCGACGCCGAGGTGGCCACCGCGTTGTGCATGCGCACGTTGCACCAGAGCATGAACGGCACCGAGATGAAGCCGCCGCCGGCGCCGACGATCGCCGAGACCATGCCGATCGCCCCGCCGGCGCCGAACATTCCGGCGGCGCCCGGCAACTGACGGTGCGGCTTGGGCTTGCGGTCGAGCAGCATCTGCGTCGCCGAGAAGCCGACGAACAGCGCGAAGAACATGGCGAGGTACCTGGACGGCAGGGCGCCGGCGAGCTTGGCGCCGATGAGCGAGCCGACCAGGATGCCGGGTGCGAGCCTCGCCGCTACCGGCCACAGCACCGCGCCGCGCTTATGGTGCGCCCGCACCGAGGAGATCGAGGTGAACATGATCGTTGCCAGCGAGGTGGCGATCGCCATGTGAACGATGTGCTCCGGCGGGAACTTCTGCATCGTGAACAGCAGGGTCATGAACGGCACCGTCAGCATGCCGCCGCCGATGCCGAGCAGGCCGGCGGCGAAGCCGATCGCCGCGCCGAGCACCAGCAGGGCTGCGATCAGTGTCGGCTCCATCAGCGGTCCCGCCTCGGCGACCGCGCCGCCGGCGCAAGCACGGTGGTGATGAACTTCCACTGCGCAGCGGTCACCGGCGTGATCGACAGCCGGTTGCCGCGGCGCAGGATCGCCATCTCGGCAAGCTCGGGCTGCGCGCGCAGCGCGGCGATGGGAATCAGCTCGATCCTGCGCACCGCCTGCACGTCGACATGGACCCAGCGGGGATTGTCCCGGCTGGCGGCGGCGTCGAAGTACTTGCTCTTGCGGTCGAACTGGGTGGCATCGGGACGGGCGTGGCTGGCGACCTGCGCGATGCCCGCGATGCCCGGTTGTGCGCAACTGGAGTGATAGAACAGCACGCCGTCGCCCGGCCGCATCAGGTCACGCATGAAGTTGCGCGCCTGGTAGTTGCGCACGCCGGTCCAGGGAACCGTCCGATCGGGCGCCGCCAGCGCGTCGTCGATCGAGCACTCGTCGGGCTCGGACTTCATCAGCCAGTAGTTCTTGGCCATCGCGGGGCAGAAGAAGAAAGCGGCCTGGCAGGGCCAGGCCGCGGACTTCGCGCCGGCACCTGCCGGCGGCAAGAAAGGTTCCCCGCGCATGCCGCCCGGCCGATGTCCTGAACCATCGGTTCAGGGTGGTCGCTTCGCGCACCGTTTAGGTTCAGCAGACGCGTGCCGATCGCACCACGGTGCGAGCCCGCAACCTTGCGCATTGCGCATCGGTTCAAGGAACTAAAGGCCTTTGCGCGAGCACCGCAGGGAAGACTTGTTCCGCGAGCGCGCTGCCATGCAACCGGCGCAACGCGCTCGCGCAACAACTCTCGAAGGCATTGTACGGCCTAGAAGAGCTTCTCCTGCGTGGCCAGCATCTCGTCGGCGATCTCGTTCAGCTGCCTGACGCGCCGCTTGATCTCGCCCAGCGACGCGCCGCCGCCGGCCTTGGCCGAGAACAGGTCCTGCGCGATCTGCAGCGCCGCCATCACCGCGACCCGGTCGGCGCCCATTACCTTGCCGGTGTCGCGGATGTCGTTCATCTTGGCGTCGACATAGCGGGCGCAGGCGACCAGGTCGGCACGCTCTTCCGGCGAGCAGGCGATGCGGTAGTCGCGGCCGAAGATCGTCAGGGTCAGCGATTCCTGCGGCATCGAGCGCTCCTCAGGCCTTCTCCGTGGGCGCCGCTTCAGGCTGCTCGGCCGGCAGTCGCTCGATCAGTTCGTCGATCCGCTGCATGGCGCCGGCCAGCCGGGTACGAAGCGCATCGAGCTCGACATTGGCCCCAGCCATCTGCGCCCGCAGGCGCTGGCTCTCGTCGCGCAGCAGCCGCACCTGCGCCGCCAGCAGCGTCATCTTCTCGGCCAGTGCGTCGAGGTCTTCGAGCATGCGGCAAATCGTAGCACCGGCAAACGGGCGTGGCCCTCGGCTGCTAGACTGAAAACGCTTTCGGTGCCCGCGTGCAATGCCTGCGCGCGGGTGAAACGGGAAACAGGAATGCGGCGACCCGCATCAACCTGTGCTGCCCCCGCAACGGTAAGCGGATGCCGCGCCGGCACTGGCGCGGTGCTCGATGCAACTGCCACTGCGCGCGCCTCCCGGCGCCGCGGGAAGGCGCAGCGAGAAGCATCCGCAGCCCGGAGACCGGCCGCAAGCCACCGGTGAGGCGCGTCCGTCGCGGCTGCGCCGGTGCGGTGATTCGAGCCGCGGGGAGACGGCAGAACGGCCGCAGGCAGCGCGGTCACGCGAGTCGTGCCCGTCGGGCCTGAAGACCGCATCCCTTCTCGCGATCGATCGAGGTTCGTTGCCGGCGGCGGGCCGGCGGATCGTGAGGGGGAGAATGAACAAGGTGTCAGCGTTGCCCGGTTGCCGGCGGGCCGGCGCCTGCGCGCTTGCCGGGCTTCTGGCGGCCCATCCGGCCGCTGCGCAGACCGGCGCCTATGCGCTCGACGAGGTGCTGGTCACAGCCACCCGCACCGAACAGCGGCTGGCCGACTCGCTGCCGTCGGCGACCGTGATCACGCGCAGCCAGATCGAGTCGTCGCAGACGCCGGGGCTGATCGAGCTGCTGGGCCGGCAGGCCGGCGTCGAGTTCGCCCGCACCGGCGGACCGGGCAGCCAGGCCTCGCTCTTCCTGCGCGGCACCAACTCCAGCCAGACGCTGGTGCTGATCGACGGCGTGCGACTGAACACGGCGCTGACCGGCGCTGCGGCGCTCGGCGGCGTGTCGCTCGACTCGATCGAGCGCGTCGAAATCGTGCGCGGCAACCTGTCCAGCCTGTACGGCTCGGAAGCGATCGGAGGCGTGATCCAGATCTTCACCCGTGGCGCCGACCGGTCGGGCTTCGAGATCGGCGGCGAGGCCGGATCGGGAGAGACGCGCGCCACCAGCGTCTACGCGGCGCAGCGGTTCGACGGCGGCTCGATCGCGCTGTCGGCGGCGGGCCGGCGCAGTTCGCCGTTCTCGGCGATCGACGCGTCGCGGGTCATAGCCGGGCCGTTCTCCCCGGGGGCCAGTGCCGACATCGACGGCAACCGCAACGGCAGTGCCTCGCTTCGCGCGCAGGGCAGGGCGGGGCCGGTCGACCTCACCGCCAGCCTCTGGGGCAGCCGCAACGACACCGACTTCGACAGCACGACCGACGGCCCGACGGCCACGCACGAGGAGAAGTCGCGCCAGCGGGCCATGCAGGCGAGCGCCGCCGGCCAGCCGACCGGGCGCTGGCGGGCGCAGCTGACGGTGGCGCGGACGGACGACGACACGACCAACACGTCGAGCGAACCCTGGTCGTTCAACAACGGCGAGTTCGAGGCCAGCAACCGCAGCGTGACGCTGGCCAACGAGATCCGTCTCGGTGAGAAGGCCACCGGCACGGTGGCCTACGAGTACCTGCAGCAGCGCGGCGCCTCGACTGCCTACGACCCCGGTTCCGGCGGCGCGCTGACGCGCTTCGAACGGCGGGTGAACTCGGTGCGCGCGGGGATCGACGCGCGGGAAGGGCCGCATCGGCTGCAGGCGAACGTCCGCTGGGACGACTACTCGGACGTCGGAAGTGCGACCACCGGCCTGCTGGCCTATGGCTACGACATCGATCCGCGCTGGCGGGTGTCGGCGCAGCTGGCCACCGCGTTCCGCGCGCCGAGCTTCAACGATCTCTACTACCCCTATTTCGGCAACCCCGACCTGTCGCCGGAGCGGTCGCGCAGCGGCGAGTTGGCGCTGCGCTACGGCGACGACAGCGCCTCGATGCGCATCGGCGCCTTCCGCAACCGGACCACCGACCTGATCGCCTACGACGCCGCCGCGCAGCAGGCGCGCAACGTCGCCAAGGCCGACATCGACGGGATCGAACTGGTCGTTGCCGGGCAGCTGCAGGGTTGGCAGCTGCAGGCCGATGCGAGCTACACGCGCGCCGAAGACAGCAGCACGGGAGAGCGGCTGCTGCGGCGCGCTCCCTGGAAGCTCCACCTGGCCGCGGCGCGAGGCCTCGGGCGATTCGACGGGCTGTTCGAGGTGACCTACAGCGCGCGGCGCTACGACGCCGACATCAACACGTTCGCCCGCACCGAGCTGGCCGCCTACACGCTGGCGCGGCTGGCGCTGTCGTGGCGGGCAACCGACTGGCTGCGGCTGACGCTGCGCGTGGAGAATCTGTTCGACGCCGACTACGAACTCGTCCACGGCTACAACACTCCCGGCCTCGCCGCGTTCGCCGGCGTGACGGTTCGCCTGTGATGCGACCGGTGCCGCCGAAACGCGTGTTGCTCGCCCTGCTGCTGGCGTCGCTGGCGAGCTTCGCGCTGGCGCTGGCTGCCGGCAGCGTGCCCGGCGTGCTTTCGGCGCTGGTCGATTCGTCGGCAGGTGCCGGATCGCGATCGGCGGTGCTCTGGCAGCTGCGGCTGCCGCGCGCGCTGTCGGCGTTTGCTGCCGGCGGCCTGCTCGCGCTGGCCGGAGGCCTGTTGCAGGCGCTGCTGCGCAACCCGCTGGCCGACGCCTACGTGCTCGGCGTCTCCGGCGGCGCGGCGGTAGGAGCGATGCTGGCCCTGCTTGCCGGCGCCGGGCTGCTCGGCATGCAGGTCGGCAGCGCGCTCGGCGCCTTCGCCACCCTGGCGGCCCTGTTCCTGCTCGCAAGGCGCGTCTTCTTCGGCCGCCTGAGCAGC
>JBHJND010000169.1:0-8944 GCA_048497655.1 Caballeronia novacaledonica | reverse complement strand
CATCTCGGCGCGCCGGACGAAGAGCGGCTGGCCGCGCTGAAGGGCGAGGCGCAGCGCCTCGAGGCGGAACTGACGGGCGCGAACCAGCGACTGGAGGCGGCACGGGTGGCGCTGGCCAAGGCGCAGGCGGACCGGCAGGGCCTGCTCGAGGCGCGCACCCGGGAGACCGATGCGCTGGCCAGGCTGGAAGCGCGGCTGCACGCCCTGCGCGAGCTGCAGGCCAACGTCGAGGCCGACGAGAAGCTCGATCCCTGGCTGCGCGCACAGGGACTCGATGCGCTGCCGAGGCTGTTCCGCCGCATGAAGGTCGACAGCGGCTGGGAAATCGCTTTCGAGTCCGTGCTGCGCGACCGCGTCGAGGGCCTGGAGGTCGGCCGGCTCGACACCCTGGCGGGCCTGGCTGCCAACGCGCCACCGGCGCGAGTGGCCTTCTACACCACCGCCGGCGCGGTAGCGAGCGAGGCGGCCGCGCTGGCCGGCTTCTCGCGGCTGAGCGACCGCGTGCGCGGCCACGATGCGGCGCTGGCTGCCGTGCTGGGCGACTGGCTCGCCGGCGTGTTCGTCGCTGATGACCTGGCGCAGGCGATGGCGGCGCGCGAGCAGCTGCCGCCGGGCGCGCAGTTCGTCGTGCGGGGCGGACACCTCGTGTCGCGCTTCGGCCTGCGCTTCTACGCGCCGGACGACCGAAAGTCCGGGCTGCTGGCGCGCCGGCAGGAGATCGAGAACCTGGAGAAGGAGCAGCGTGCGCAGAAGCTGCTCGTCGAGCACGCCGTCAACGCGCTGGCGCACTGCGAAGCGCAGCTGCGCGAAGCGACGGCCGGCGAGCAGGCGCAGCGCGGCGCCGTGGAACAGGTGCGCGGCCAGGCGCACGCCCGGCAGCTCGAAGTGGTCCGTCTTGCCGAGCTGGTCGAGCGGGTGCGCCACCGCGGCGGGCAGATCGAGGCCGAGCTCGCCGAGGTCGATGCCCACGAGGGCGAGCTGCGCACCCAGTGCGACGAGGCGGAGCGTCGCTTCGCCGAGTTCGACGAGGCGCTCGCCGAGAAGCAGCAGGCGCAGGAATCCTCGCGTGTCGCCTACGAGGACGCCGACCGCGCCATGCGCGAGGGACGCGACGAGCGCGGCCGGCTGGCGGCCGAAGCGCAGCGGCACGAGTTCGAGGCCGGCGCGGCGCGACAGCGGCGTGCCGACGTCCTGCACGCGATCGAGTCGGCGTCCGAGGATGCGCGGCGGCTGCTGGTCGACCAGGAGGCGGCGCAGGCGCAGCTTGCGGGCCTCGACGACACCGCGGCGCGCACCGGGCTGGACGGCTGGCTGTCGCAGCGGGCGCAGGCGGAGGAGAAGCTGCGCGAGGCGCGCAGCCGGCTCGACGAGCTGACCCAGCAGGTGCGCGGCATCGACGAGCAGCGGCTGCTGCTCGAGCGCGACCTGCAGCCGCGGCGCGAGAAGATCACCGAGCTGCAGCTCAAGGAGCAGGCTGCCCGGCTCTCCGTCGAGCAGTACGGACAGATGCTCGCCGACGTGCACGCCGACGAACTGCAGCTGGCGCAGCGGCTGCAGGCGGCGCCGGTGCGCGCCTCGGCGCTGCAGGCGGAGATCACGCGGCTGGCGGCCGAGATCGAGTCGCTCGGTGCGGTCAACCTCGCCGCCCTGCAGGAGCTGGAGTCGAGCCGCGAGCGGAAGGGCTTCCTCGACGCGCAGTCGGCTGACCTGAAGGCGGCGATCGACACGCTCGAGGACGCGATCCGCAGGATCGACCGCGAGACGCGGGAGCTTCTCGCCAGCACCTTCGAGCAGGTCAACGTGCAGTTCGGCCAGCTGTTTCCGAAGCTGTTCGGCGGCGGCGAGGCCAAGCTGCTGATGACCGGCGAGGAGATCCTCGATGCCGGCGTGCAGGTGATGGCCCAGCCGCCCGGCAAGCGCAACAGCACCATCCACCTGCTGTCGGGCGGCGAGAAGGCGCTGACCGCAACCGCGCTGGTGTTCGCGCTGTTCAAGCTCAACCCGGCGCCGTTCTGCCTGCTCGACGAGGTCGACGCGCCGCTCGACGATCCCAACACGGATCGCTTCTGCGCGCTGGTCCGCTCGATGAGCAGCCGCGAGTCGACGCCCGGCACGCAGTTCCTGTTCATCACGCACAACAAGATCGCGATGGAGATGGCCGAGCAGCTGGTCGGCGTGACGATGCAGGAACAGGGGGTGTCGCGCATCGTCGCGGTGGACATCGACAGCGCCATGAAGCTGACCGCCGAGCCTGCCTGAGGCGCCCGCGGGACTCGCCACCGACCATGACCGAGCTGCACTACGCCCTCATCGCCGCGGCGCTCGTGGTGCTGCTGCTGCTGCGTGCCTGGAGCAAGTGGCAGGAGCGGCGCCAGGTGCGGCGCATGCGCGAGCGCCTGGGCACGCCTGAGCATGACCCGCTGCGCGCCCCGGCGGCCGGCGCCGAGCGCATCGAGCCGCGCCTGGGCGACATGCCCGGCGAGGTGGCTGCGCCGGCGGCAGAGCAGCAGCACCCGCGCCCGCAGCTGCCCGGCTGGATCGAGGACCCGCTGCTCGACTGCGTGCTCGAGCTGCGCTGCGCGCACGCCGTCGACGGCGTCGCGGTGATCGACGCGACCGCGGCACTGCTGCGGCTCGACTGCGGCCTGCCGGTGCACGTGGTGGCCTGGGACGCGCGTGCCGAGCAGTGGGTGCTGCCCGACCGCTTCGGCTTCTACGGCGAGCTGCTGGCATCGATCCAGCTGGCCAACCGAAGCCGCAGGCTGGGCGACATCGAGGCGTCGAAGTTCATCGCCGCCGTCCAGCAGGTCGCGGTGGCGCTCGACGCCGACTTCGATCCGCCCGAGGTTCCGCTGCTGCGCCGGCGGGCCGCCGAGCTGGAGGCGAAGATCGCGCAGTTCGACGTGCAGATCGGCCTGACGCTGCAGCCCGGCGAAGGCGCCTTCAATCCGACGGTGGTGAGCCGCTCGGCTCTTGCGATCGGGCTGGAGCCCGACGGCGAGCGCCGCTGGCTGCGCCGCAGCGAGGACGGCGTGGTGCTGTTCACGATCCGCCTGACCGAGGAACACCTGCTGCTGCTCGAGCTCGACGTGCCGACCGCGCCGCCGGCGGCGCAGCCGCTGCGGGCGATGTTCTCGGCGGCGAGCGAGCTGGCGGCGCTGCTCAACGCGCGGGTGGTCGACGACCACGGCCGGCCGATCGCGCCGGGGTCGATCGAGGCCATCGAGCCGGCGCTGCAGGCGCTGTACGAGAAGATGCGCGCGGCTGACCTGGAGCCGGGCTCGGAGCGAGCCCGGCGCCTGTTCGCCTGACGCGCCGCCGATGACGGTCCCGGCGACGGCGAGGGCGCGCGTGCAGGCGCTGCGCGAGGAGATCGCGCGGCACGATCACGCCTATTACGTGCTCGATGCGCCGACGATTCCCGACGCCGAATACGACCGGCTGTTCCGCGAGCTGCAGGAACTGGAGGCGCAGCACCCCGGGCTGGCGACGCCGGACTCGCCGACCCAGCGTGTCGGCGGCGCGCCGCGGTCGGACCTTGCGGAGGTGCGGCACGCCGTGCCGATGCTGTCGCTTGCCAACGCGCTCGACGAAGCGGAGGCGGTGGCGTTCGACGCCCGCGTGCGCGAGCAGCTGGCGCGCGCCGGACTGGAGGCCGCGGCAATCGAGTACGCCTGCGAGCCGAAGTTCGACGGGCTGGCGGTGAACCTGCGCTACGAACACGGCCAGCTCGCGCTGGCTGCCACCCGCGGCGACGGACTGCTCGGCGAGGACGTCACGCCGAACGTGCGGACGATCCGCGCGGTGCCACTGCGACTGGCGGGGAGCGTGCCGCAGGTGCTCGAGGTGCGCGGCGAGGTCCTGATGTTCCGCCGCGATCTGCAGCGGCTGAACGAGCGGGCGCGCGAATCCGGCGAGAAGGAGTTCGCCAACCCGCGCAACGCGGCGGCGGGCAGCCTGCGCCAGCTGGACCCGAGGGTCACGGCGCGCCGCCGCCTGCACTTCTACGCCTACGGCCTCGGCGAGGTGGACGGCGGCCTGGAGCCGGAGACGCACTGGGCGACTCTCGACTGGCTGCAGAGTCTGGGATTGCCGGTCAGCGAGCTGCGCCGGGTCGCCACCGGCGTCGACGGGCTGCTCGCCTACTACCGGGCGATCGGCGAGCAACGGCCGCGGCTGCCCTACGAGATCGACGGTGTCGTCTACAAGGTCAACCAGCTGCGATTGCGGCAGGCACTCGGCTTCGTCTCGCGGGCGCCGAGGTTCGCCGTGGCCCACAAGTTCCCGGCGCAGGAGGCCACGACGCGGCTGGTCGGCATCGACGTGCAGGTCGGCCGCACGGGGGCACTGACGCCGGTGGCGCGACTGGAGCCGGTCCAGGTCGGCGGCGTGACGGTCGCCAACGCGACGCTGCACAACGAGGACGAGATCCGGCGCAAGGACGTGCGCATCGGCGACACGGTGATCGTCCGCCGCGCCGGCGACGTGATCCCGGAGATCGTCGCCGTGGTGCCGGAAAAGCGGCCGGCCGACGCGCGGCCGTTCCAGATGCCGTCGCAATGCCCGGTCTGCGGCTCGGCGGTCGAGCGGGCCGCCGACGAGGCGGTGTCGCGCTGCACCGGCGGGCTGGTGTGCGCGGCGCAACGCAAGCAGGCGCTGCTGCACTTCGCCGGCCGGCGGGCGCTGGACATCGAGGGCCTGGGCGAGAAGCTGGTCGACCAGCTGGTCGACGGCGGGCTGGTCCGTTCGCCGGCCGACCTGTTCGGGCTCGGTCCCGGCACGCTCGCCGGTCTGGAACGGATGGCAGAGAAGTCCGCCGCCAACGTCCTGGCGGCGATCGGCAAGGCCAGGTCGACCACGCTGGAGCGCTTCGTCTACGCGCTCGGCATCCGCCACGTTGGCGAGACCACGGCGCGCGACCTCGCCGCGCACTTCGGGTCGCTCGACGCCCTGATGGCCGCCGACGAGGCTGAGCTGCTCGAAGTGGCCGACGTCGGGCCGGTGGTGGCGGCATCGGTGGCGCACTTCTTCGCCGAGCGGCGCAACCGCGAGGTGATCGGCGAGCTGCTCGCCGCAGGCGTGCACTGGCCGGAAAGCGGCGGCCGGAAAGCGGCGGCGGCCGGTCCGCTCGCCGGCGCGACCTTCGTGGTGACCGGAACGCTGCCGAGCATGACGCGCGAGCAGGCGACCGAGCGGATCGTCGCCGCCGGCGGCAAGGTGAGCGGATCGGTGTCGAGCAAGACCACCTTCGTCGTCGCCGGGGCGCAGGCCGGAGCCAAGCTCGAGCGGGCCCGGGCGCTCGGCGTGCGGGTGATCGACGAGGACCAACTGCGGCAATTGCTGGGAGAGCACTGAACGATGTACGCGATTATCGGCGGCAGCGGCCTGGCCAGCCTGTCGGCGCTGCAGAACACCCGCCGGCGGGTGATGCGCTCGCCCTACGGCGAACCTTCCGGAGCGCTGACCTTCGGCGATTTCGGCGGACGGCCGACCGTGTTCCTGGCGCGGCATGGCTACGGACACACCATCGCACCGCACGAGATCAACTACCGGGCCAACATCTGGGCGCTGAAGGAGCTGGCGGTGCAGGGCGTCTTCTCGGTAGCCACGGTCGGCGGCATTGGCGACGGCTTCGGGCCGGGCACGCTGGTGGTCCCCGACCAGATCATCGACTACACGCACAGCCGCAAGAGCACGTTCTTCGAGGGCGCCGAGGCGCGCGTGACGCACGTCGACTTCACGCTGCCGTATTCGGCGCGGCTGCGCACGCGGCTGCTCGAATCGGCGCGGGCGATCGGCGAGCCGATCGTCGACGGCGCCACCTAGGCCTGCACGCAGGGGCCGCGGCTGGAGACGGCGGCGGAGATCGAGCGGATCGCCCGCGACGGCGGCGACCTGGTCGGCATGACCGGCATGCCGGAGGCCGCGCTTGCGCGCGAGGCGGGGCTCGACTACGCCGTCCTCGGCCTGGTCGTCAATCACGCCGCGGGACGCGGCGAGAGCCGGCACGCGATCAAGCTGGAAGACCTCGAGAGCGTCATGAAGGAGACGGTGACGCGGGCCGTGCGCATCCTGGAGCGGGCGGTGAGCGGCGAGTCATGATCCGGCCGATCCTGAAGATGGGCGATCCGCGGTTGCTGCTGCGGTCGCATGAGGTGAGTTCCTTCGGCAGCACGGAACTGCGGCAGCTGATCGACGACATGTTCGACACCATGCGTGCCGCCGATGGAGCCGGGCTGGCAGCGCCGCAGATCGGCGTGCCGCTGCGGGTGGTGATCTTCGGCTCGGCCGATGGCCTGCCGAACCCGCGCTATCCGACCGAGCCGCCGGTGCCGCAGACGATCCTGGTCAACCCGGTGCTGCAGCCGCTCGGCGACGAGACGGAGGAGGGCTGGGAGGGCTGCCTGTCGGTGCCGGGCCTGCGCGGCGTCGTGCCGCGCTGGCGGCGGCTGCGCTACTGCGGCTTCGACCCGGAGGGCGAACCGATCGAGCGGGTGGTCGAGGGTTTCCACGCCCGGGTGGTGCAGCACGAGTGCGACCACCTCGACGGCATCCTGTACCCGATGCGGGTGCGCGACTTCGCGCGCTTCGGCTTCACCGACGTGCTGTTTCCCGAGCTGGCCGGCGCACCTGCCGACGAGTAGCGCGCGGCGCTCAGGGACTGATCGCGTCGAGCAGGTCGCGCTCCAGCCGCGCCTGCTCGCGCTCGTCGGCGAGCACGGCGCCATCGATCAGGAACACGTCCTCGACGCGCTCGCCGAGCGTGTTGATCTTCGCCGTGTGGACGTTGACGTCGTGCGTGGCCAGCACGCGGGTGATCGAGTACAGCAGGCCGATGCGGTCGGTGGTGGTGATCGACAGCAGGAACTGGTTGCCGCGCTCGCCGGCGGCCAGCGTCACGTTCGGCGCCACCGGGAAGTGGCGCGAATGGCGCGACAGCCGGCCCTTGACCGGCGGCGGCAGCGGCGTGATGGCCTCGATCCAGTCCGCCAGCTGCTTGGTGATCAGCGCCAGCAGCTCGCGGTAGTCGGTGCGCCCGTGGTCGGTGACGAGGAACGAGTCGAGCGCGTAGCCGTGCCGCGTGGTGTGGATCCTGGCATCGAGGATCGACAGGTTGCGGCTGTCGAAGTAGCCGCAGACGCGGGCGAACAGGTCCTTCTGGTCGCGCACGTAGATCAGCACCTCGAGCGCGTCGCCGGTGGCGGCCAGCCGCGAGCGGACGATCGCCCGGTCGGTGTTCACGTGCGCCAGCAGGGTGCGGGTGTGCCAGGCGATCTCGCGCGCGCTGTTGCGCATGAAGTAGACGACGTCGAGCTGCTGCCACAGCGGCTCGTGCGCTGCCGCCGAGATGCCATACAGGTCGAGCGTGCGGCGGGCATCGGTGGTGCGCCTCTCCAGCACCGCGGTGGCCGACAGCGCGTCGCCGCCGAGCCGCAGGCGAGTCATGCGGAACAAGTCCTCGAGCAGCTTGCCCTTCCAGCTGGTCCACACGCGCGGGCTGGTGCCGCGGATGTCGGCCACCGTCAGCAGGTACAGCGCGGTCAGCCGGCGCTCGCTGCCGACCAGCTGGGCGAAGCGGCCGACCACCTCGGGGTCGGCGATGTCCTGCTTCTGCGCCACCTGCGACATCGTCAGGTGCTGCTCGACCAGGAACTCGACCAGCGTCGCGTCCTCGCCGCGGATGCCGTGCTGCCGGCAGAACACCCGCGCGTCGCGGCTGCCCAGCTCGCTGTGGTCGCCGCCGCGGCCCTTGGCGATGTCGTGGAACAGCGCCGCGACGTACAGCAGCCAGTGGCGGTCGAGTTCCGAGATCAACTGGCTGCAAAGCGGGTACTCGTGCGCGTACTCCGCCATCGTGAAGCGGCGCAGGTTGCGGACCACCTGCAGGATGTGCTGGTCGACCGTGTAGACGTGGAACAGGTCGTGCTGCATCTGGCCGACGATGCGGCGGAACACCGGCAGGTAGCGGCCGAGCACCGACCACTGGTTCATCCGCCGCAGGCCGTGCACGATGCCGCGGGGCTGGCGCAGGATCTCGATGAAGGTCTGGCGGTTGCGCCGGTCGCGCCGGAACCGGGCGTTGATCAGGAAGCGGGCGTGCCACAGTGCGCGCAGGAGCCGGGCCGTCATCCCGGTCAGGTCCGGGTGCTGCTGCAGGATCAGGAAGCCGCGCAGCAGTCCGTTCGGGTCGCGGCCGAAGGCCTCGTCGTCGACGATGTCGAGCATCTCGCCGCGGGCGACGAAGGTCCCGTCGATCGGCCGCGGCTGCGGGTCGGGGCGCGGGAACAGCCGCTCCTCGATGTTCTGCAGCACGATGGTGTTCAACTGCATCACCGGCTTGGCGGCCCAGTAGTAGCGCTGCATCAGCACTTCGCTGGCGCGCCGCGCACCCTTGGGCTCGACGCCTTCGGCCTCGGCGATCGCGCCCTGCACGTCGAACAGCAGCCGGTCCTCGCGGCGGCCGGCGACGATGTGCAGGCGCGCCCGCAGCTGCTTCAGGGTGCGCTCGTTGCGCCGCAGCCAGCGGCCTTCGTCGGCGGTAAGCAGCCCGCCGGCGATCAGTTCGGGCCAGGAGGTGCCGAGTCCGGCGGCGCGGGCGATCCACAGCAGGGTGTGCAGGTCGCGCAGCCCGCCGGGGCTTTCCTTGCAGTTCGGCTCGAGGCTGTATGCCGCCTCCTGGAACTTCAGGTGACGTTGCTGCTGCTCGATAACCTTCTCCCTGAAAAAGTGTTGTGGGTCAATTGTTTCCGACACGTTCCTGACAAATCGCTCGAAGAGCGCCCGCGGTCCGGCAACCCGACGCGCCTCGATCATCGAGGTCAGCACGGTGACGTCCTGTGCCGCCTGCTCGCGGCACTCGGGGACGGTGCGGACGCTGTGCCCGATCTGCAGTCCGAGGTCCCACAGGCCGCCGATCAGCGCCTCGATGGCGCCCATTTCCTCT
>JBHJND010000168.1:0-2192 GCA_048497655.1 Caballeronia novacaledonica | reverse complement strand
TCGCGCCGGCTTCGACGTGCAGCGCGGCGCCACCGTGATGGCGGCCGGCCGCCGGCTGCAGCCGCAGGACTGCGGGCTGGCGGCGTCGATCGGCATCGCGCAGCTGGCGGTGGTGCGGCGGCCGCGGGTGGCAGTGTTCTTCACCGGCGACGAGCTGGTGATGCCGGGCGAGGAACTGCCGCCGGGAGGCATCTACAACTCCAACCGCTTCGTGCTGCGCGGGCTACTCGAGCGGCTCGGCTGCGAGGCGGTCGACCTCGGCATCGTGCCCGACGACCGGCAGCGCACGCGCGCCGCGTTCGTCGAGGCGGCCTCGCGTGCCGATCTGATCGTCACTTCCGGCGGCGTCTCAGTCGGCGAGGAAGACCACGTGCGGCCCGCCGTGCAGGCCGAAGGTTCGCTCGACGTGTGGCAGATCGCGATGAAGCCGGGCAAGCCGCTCGCCTTCGGCGAGGTGCGCGGCGTGCCCTTCATCGGCCTGCCGGGCAACCCGGTGTCGAGCTTCGTCACCTTCCTGCTGTTCGCGCGGCCGTTCATCCTTCGCCGGCAGGGCGTGGCCGACGTCGCGCCGAAGGCGCTGCCGCTGCGCGCCGACTTCGACTGGGGCAAGCCCGGCAAGCGACGCGAATTCCTGCGCGTGCGGGTCAACGGCGAGGGCGGGCTGAGTCTCTTCGCCAACCAGAACTCGGCGGTGCTGACCTCGACCGCCTGGGCCGACGGCCTGGTCGATCATCCGGCCGGCGAGACGATCGCGCGCGGCCAGACGGTGCGCTACCTGCCCTTTGCGGAGCTGCTCGGATGAAGGTCACGGTGCTGTACTTCGCCCGCCTGCGCGAGGCACTCGGCCGCGAGCGCGAGGCGCTGGAGCTCCCGGACGGGGTGGCCACCGTGGGCGAGCTGCGCGCCTGGCTGATGCAGCGCGGCGCGCCCTGGTCCGAGGCGTTCACCGAGATCAGGCGCATCCGCGCGGCAGTGGCGCAGCAGATGGCCGGCGACGACACGCGGCTGTCCGACGGGGTGGAGGTTGCCTTCTTCCCGCCGGTGACCGGGGGCTAGCTTGCCGGTTCGCGTCCAGCACGAGGACTTCGACGCCGGCGCCGAGATCGCGCGGCTGCGCGCCGGCGATCCGCGCATCGGCGCGGTGGCGAGCTTCGTCGGCGTGGCGCGCGACCGCAACGACGGCGCGGCGGTCTCCACGCTGGCGCTCGAGCACTACCCGGGCATGACCGAGAAGGCGATCGAGGCGATCGTCGAGCAGGCCAAGGCGCGCTGGCAGGTCTTCGACATCCTCGTCATCCATCGCATCGGGGTGCTCAGGCCGCTGGAGCAGATCGTGCTGGTGGTGGTGTCCAGCAGCCACCGCGGCGACGCCTTCGCCGCCTGCGAGTTCGTGATGGACTACCTGAAGACCGAGGCGCCGTTCTGGAAGAAGGAGTCGACGCCGGCCGGCGAGCGGTGGGTCGACGCGCGCGAGTCCGACGACGCCGCGCGTGGCCGCTGGGAGCGACCGGCCTGACCCGTGACTGACTTGCGTAAGCCGGCAGTGGCTCCTCCCGTTTTTCGTCGTCGTGCAGCTGCGGCCGCGCTGGCGCTGGTCGCCCTGCTGGCGGCAGGATGCGGCAGGGACGTGCCGCGCGGCGAAGACGTCAGGCCGGTGCGGGCCATCGTGCTTGCCCCGGCGCCGGTCAGAGCCGACGCCGAACTGCCGGGGGAAGTGCGTCCGCGCGTCGAGAGCCGGGTCGGCTTCCAGGTCGGCGGCCGCATCAATTCGCGGCGGGTCGAGATGGGCCAGAAGGTGAAGCCCGGCGACGTGCTGGCTACCCTCGATCCGTCCGACTTCAAGCTCTCGGCGGCAGCGGCGGCGGCGCAGCTGAACGCGGCGCAGGTCGACCGCGACCAGCAGCGCGCCGACATGAAGCGCTTCGACGATCTGCACCGGCAGGGGTTCATCTCCGGCGCCGAGCTGGAGCGCCGGCGGGCGCAGCTCGACGCGGCCGAGGCGCGCTACGCGCAGGCGTCGGCGCTGGCCGACGTCAGCACCAATCAGGCAGCCTATGCCACCTTGCGCGCGCCGGCGGCAGGCCTGGTCAGCGCCGTCGACGCCGAAGTGGGGCAGGTGGTGGCCAGTGGCCAGTCGGTCGTGCGCATCGCGCTGGTCGGCGACAAGGAAGTGGCGATCGCGATTCCCGAGG
>JBHJND010000167.1:0-1903 GCA_048497655.1 Caballeronia novacaledonica | reverse complement strand
GCCGTGCCGCGGTCGATGGCCGCATTGTCGGTCAACCGCCCCTGCAGGCGCGACCCTCCCTGTTCACACGCCGAGCACGCGCCGCACCGCCGCCGACGGCGGCGACAGCTCGCCGATCGCCGCCGAGCCGGCCAGCCGCCCTCGCTCCAGCAGCAGCGCGCGGTCGGCCACCGCGGCGACGAAGCGCGGGTTCTGCTCGGAAAGCAGCACGGCCACGCCCTGCCGCTTCATCGCCCGCACCGCCTCGGCCAGGCCGGCGACGATGATCGGCGCGATGCCCTCGGACGGTTCGTCGAGCAGCACCAGCCTCGGCGCCGCCGCCAGCGTGCGCGCCACCGCCAGCATCTGCTGCTCGCCGCCGCTCATCATCGCCGCGCGACGGTCGAGCATCTCGCGCAGGTTGGGAAACAGCGCCAGCAGCCGGTCCAGCTCGAGCGCCCGGCCCTGCGCCCCGACGCGCAGGTTCTCGCGCACCGTCAGGTCGGCGAAGATGCGGCGGTCCTCGGGCACGTAGCCGATCCCCAGCCGTGCCCGCGCGTGCGGCGGCAGTCCGCCGATCTCGCGGCCGTCGAACTCGATCGTGCCGGTCGCCGCCACCAGCCCCATCACGCTCTTGAGCAGGGTCGACTTGCCGGCGCCGTTGCGGCCGATCAGCGCCACCACCTCGCCGGGCGCCACATCGAGCTGCAGGTCGGCCAGCGCCTGCGCCTTGCCGTAGAAGGCGGCCAGCGCGCGGACCTTCAGCATGGCCTCACTCATCGCCGAAGTACGCCGCCTGCACGACGGGCATGGCGCGCACGGCTTCCGGCTCGCCGTCGGCGATCAGCCTGCCGCGCGACATCACCAGCAGGCGCCGCGCGTAGCCGAACACCACGTCCATGCTGTGCTCGGTGAACAGCACCGTCAGCCCGCTCTCGGCGGCAATCGCAGTGACCAGGTCCATCAGCGCCGAGCGCTCGCCGGCCGCCATGCCGGCGGTCGACTCGTCCATCAGCAGCAGCCGCGGCTGCCCGGCCAGCGCGATCGCCAGTTCGAGCCGCTTGACGTCGGCGTAGGCGAGGTCGGCGACCGGGCGGCCGCCCTGCGCTTCCAGGCCGACGCGGGCGAGCAGCGCATCCGCCGCCTCGACGTGCATGCGCGGCAGCGGCCGCCATGGGTCGAGGTGCCCGCCGGCGTGCGCCGCCAGCGCCAGCTGCGCGTTCTGCAGCACCGTCATCGAGGCGAAGGCGGCGGCCGTCTGGAAGGTGCGGCCGATGCCGCGTCGCGCGTGCCGCACCGGCTCCGATCGGCTGATGTCCTCGCCGTCGAACTCGATCCGGCCGGCGTCGGCGCGCAGCTGGCCGGCGATCACGGAGAACAGCGTCGACTTGCCGGCGCCGTTGGGGCCGATCAGCGCCGCGAACTCGCCGGCGTCGATCGCCAGGCTGACGCCGTCGACCGCGCGCACGCCGCCGAAGTGCCTGGCGATGCCTTCCGCGCGCAGCAGGCTCATCGCGCGTCCGATGCGGTGCTGCCGCGCAGCTCGAAGCGATCGCGCAGGAAGCCGGCGATGCCCTGCGGGAAGGCGATCGCCAGCACGACGATCGCGGTGCCGAGCACCAGCCGCCAGTGCTCGGTGCCGCGCGTCAGTTCCGTCGCCAGCCCGTGGTAGGCAATTGCCCCGACGACCGGCCCCGACAGCGTCTGCAGCCCGCCGGCCAGCACCATCACCAGCGCGTCGAGCGACTGCGCGATCGCCAGCGAGTTCGGAAACACCGAGCCTTTCTGGTAGGCATTGAGCACGCCGGCCAGCCCGGCGAACAGGCCGCCGGCGGCGAACGCCGCCCACAGCACGCGGCTGGTGTCGATGCCGCTCGCCTCGGCGCGCGCCGGCGCATCGCGCGAAGCGCGCAGCGCGAAGCCG
>JBHJND010000166.1:0-3560 GCA_048497655.1 Caballeronia novacaledonica | reverse complement strand
GTGGATCCACTGGTTCCGCGACCATCCGGTCGAGGACGACCTGAAGATGCTGCACTGGAGCGACCGCGAGCTCGACGGGCGCGGCCACGTCGACTGGCGGCCTTTCGACCACCCTCAGCTCGGCCCGGTGGAGCTCGGCGGCTGGAACAAGGCCAAGGCGTTCAACAACCCGCCGCCGCACCGGCTGGAGGCGGAGATCGCCCGCTTTCCGCAGTGGCTGCTCTGGCAGGCGCTGGTCTCGCCGAAGCTGGAGCTGCGCGAGGTCAGCGTCGAGCCCGTCGGCGCCGATACCTGGCGGGTGCGGCTGGTGGTGCAGAACACCGGCTGGCTGCCGACCTACGTGACCAAGATGGCGCTGAAGCACCGGCTGCTGCGCGGCGTGCTGGCCGAGATCGCGCTGCCGGCCGGGGCGAGCCTCGTCGACGGCAAGCCGCGCGAGGAGCTGGGCGAACTGGACGGCTGGGCCTACCTGCACACCGGCATCAGCTTCTGGCCGAACAAGCGGCCGACCGCCGACCGGGCACACGTTGACTGGATCGTGCGCGCGCCGGCAGGCAGCGAAGTGAAGCTGGCCGCACGGCACGAGCGGGCCGGACGGGTCACCGCCTGCGCGACCTTATGCTAGGCAGTGCCGGCAACGAGCCAGGGCAGGTGTCGTTCCCGCGCAAGCGGGAACCCAGTGTCTTCGCATCAAGAGTCGCTGGATCCCCGCTTTCGCGTGGATGACACGGCACTCGCTGCGCCGGAATCCGCGGAACATCGACCCGACCACAGCCACGATGCCCGAAGCCTTCATCGTCGCCGCCCTTCGCACCGCCGGCGCCCGCAAGGGCGGCCGGCTCGCCGGCTGGCATCCGGCAGACCTCGCGGCGCAGGTGCTCGACGCGCTGGTCGAGCGGCTGGCCATCGACCCGGCGCTGATCGACGACGTCGTCATGGGCTGCGTCAGCCAGGCGGGCGAGCAGTCCTTCAACATCGCCCGCAACGCCGTCCTCGCCTCCGAGCTGCCCGAGTCGGTGCCCGGCGTCTCGGTCGACCGGCAATGCGGCTCGTCGCAGCAGGCGCTGCACTTCGCGGCGCAGGCGGTGATGTCGGGCACCATGGACGTGGTGATCGCCGGCGGCGTCGAGAGCATGACGCGGGTGCCGATGGGCCTGCCGGCCACCCTGCCGTTCAAGCACGGTTTCGGCACCTACATGAGCCCAGCGATGCAGGCGCGCTACCCGGGCGTGCAGTTCAGCCAGTTCGCCGGCGCCGAGAAGCTGGCGGTCAAGTACGGCCTCGGCAAGGACGCGCTCGACCAGTACGCGCTGGAAAGCCACCGGCGCGCCGCCGCGGCGACGCGCGAGGGGCGCTTCGCGCGGGAGATCGTGCCGGTCGCCGCGCGCAATGCCGACGGCAGCCCCGCCGGCGAACTGCACGCGGCCGACGAGGGCATCCGCCTCGACGCGTCGCTCAAGGGCATCGCCTCGGTCAAGCTGCTCGCCGAGGGCGGCCGCATCACGGCGGCCACCGCCAGCCAGATCTGCGACGGCGCTGCCGCGCTGGTGGTGGCCAGCGAGCGCGGGCTGAAGGCGCTCGGCAATCCGAAGCCGCTGGCCGCGGTGCGGCAGATGACGGTCGTCGGCCACGACCCGGTGATCATGCTCGAGGGGCCGGTGCCGGCCACGCCGGTGGCGCTGCGCAAGGCCGGGCTGAAGCTCGACGACATCGACCTGTACGAAGTGAACGAAGCCTTCGCTTCGGTCCCGCTCGCCTGGCTCGCGGCCACCGGCGCCGATCCGCAGCGGCTGAACGTCAACGGCGGCGCGATCGCGCTCGGCCACCCGCTCGGCGCCTCCGGCGCCAAGCTGATGACCACCCTGGTGCACGCGCTGCACGCGCGCGGCGCGCGCTACGGCCTGCAGACGATGTGCGAGGGCGGCGGGCTGGCCAACGTGACGATCGTCGAGCGGCTTTAGCGCCGCGGCGGCCGACCGGCCGCGCGGTCAGTACGTCTCCAGGTGCAGGCGGCCGTCGCGCTTCAGCGCCGAGGCCACCGTCTCCCACGACAATCCGGCCTGCAGCGCGATGTCGCGCAGCGCCAGCACCACGCCCTCCTCCATCGCCTTCAGGCCGCAAACGTAGAAGTAGGTGTCGGGGTCGGTCAGCAGCGGCGCCAGGTCGGCGGCCCGTTCGCGCATCGCGTCCTGCACGTAGCGCTTCGGCTGGCCCGGCGTGCGGGAGAAGGCGAAATTGATGTCGATGAAGTCCTTCGGCAGGTTCTGCAGCGGGCCGAAGTAGGGCAGTTCCTCCTTGGTGCGCGCGCCGAAGAACAGCCACAGCTTGCCGCCCTCGAATCTGCCGCTGCCGCGCAGCCGGCGGCGCCACTCGGTCATCGCCCGCATCGGCGCCGAGCCGGTGCCGGTGCAGATCATCACGATGTTCGAGCGCGGGTGGTTCGGCATCAGGAAGGTCGCGCCGAACGGCCCGGTCACCTGCACCCTGTCGCCGCGCTTCAGGTCGCACATGTAGTTCGATGCCACGCCGCGCACCGGCCGGCCCTGGTGATCCTCGAGCACCCGCTTGATGGTGAGCGAGACGTTGTTGTAGCCGGGTCGCTCGCCGTTGCGCGGGCTGGCGATCGAATACTGGCGCGAATGGTGCGCACGGCCGTGGGCGTCGACTCCCGGCGGGATGATGCCGATCGACTGGCCCTCGAGCACCGGAAACGGCGTCGACCCGAAGTCGAGCACGATGTGGTGCGTGTCGTAGTCGCTGCCGACCTCGGTGACGCGCAGGTTGCCGGCCACCGTCGCGGTGATGAACTTCTCCGTCGCCTTCGGCCCGTAGAGGTTCGTGTACGGGTGCGCGGCCGACCACGGCGGTACGGTCGAGTTGAAGGCGGCACCGTTGAACGCGGGTTCGTCCGCGGCGGCCGGCGACCGCTTGACTGTCTCGGCCGCGGGCAGCGCCGGCACGGCCACGCCGGCCTCGGCAAGCTGCTCGGCCGTCAGCTCCGCCGGCAGTGCATCCCAGCCCAGCTGCTCGGCGACCGTGTACGCCTTCGCAAGCGGGACGACGCGCCAGTTGTCGATCGATCCGGTCGGGCACGGCGGGATGCAGGCGAGGCAGAACTTGCACTTCGCCGGGTCGACCACGTAGTTGCGCTCGTCGTGCGTGATCGCGCCGACCGGGCAGGTCGCCTCGCAGGTGTTGCAGCGGATGCAGATCTCGGGGTCGATCAGGTGCTGCTTCAGCACCTGGTCGTCGGCGATGTCCATTGCCTTGTCTCCTCGAACGTCGGCGCGGCGGAAGGCAGCGCGCCGCGCTGCGGCCCGCCGCTGCCGCCCGCGACGCGCTCAGTTGAAGCGGACGTACTCGAAGTCGATCGGCTGCCGGTTGATGCCCATCACCGGCGGCGCGATCCAGTTGGCGAACCTGCCGGGGTCGACCACGCGGCCCATCAGCGAGGCGACGAAGGCGCGGTCGGTGTCGGTCGGCAGCCACTGCTCGACGCCGGCGTTCCACTCGTGGTCGGACACCACGCGGCCGTCCGGCGAGACCCGGATGTCCTTCAG
>JBHJND010000165.1:0-3413 GCA_048497655.1 Caballeronia novacaledonica | reverse complement strand
GGGCATCAGGTCGATGTAGTGCAGCGACTCCTCGCGCGCGTTCCACGGCTTGTCGCCCACCTCGATGCGGCGCAGCCACTTGACGCTGGACACCCCCTGCACGCCCGGCACCAGCAGGCGCAGCGGGTAGCCGTTCTCGGGCCGCAGCATTTCGCCGTTCTGCCCATAGACGACCATCACGTCGTCGAGCGCCATCTCGATCGGCACGGTGCGCGTCAGCGCCGAGCCGTCGGCACCCTCGCCGAGGATGAACCTGGCGTTCTTCCTGTCGAAGCCGGCCTCCTCCAGCAGCGTCGACAGCAGCACGCCGGTGAACTCGCTGCAGGCGAGCATGCCGTGCGTGTACTGCACGGTAGGCACCGCGACGTTGCCCCACTCCATGCCGGTGTTGGCACCGCACTCGATGAAGTGGATGCGCGACACCGACGGGAACCGCATGATGTCGTCCATCGTCAGGATCAGCGGCCGGCGGACCATGCCGTTGATCATCAGCCGGTGCTGCGTCGGGTCGACCTCCGGCATGCCGGAGTGGTGCCGCTCGAAGTGCAGCCCGCTCGGCGTGATGATGCCGAACAGGCTCTGCAGCGGCGTGAAACTCACCGACGACTGCGGGGTGCGGGTCAGGCCCGGGCTCTCGCGGCGCTGCACGCCCGACTCGAACTTCGACGGCATGCCGTAGCCGGTCGTGGCGACGCCCTGGCCGAGGCTGCGGGTCCAGGGGGCGATGGCCGGCGGCTCGGCCTTGCCGGAGGCCTGCGCGAGCGCACCGCCCGAGACGCCGGCGACCGCGGCGCCGGCTGCCGTGCGCATGAAGCCGCGCCGCGACCGGCGCGCGGCCTCCGCCGCCTCGGCCGTCAGGTGGTTTTCCGGTGCCGGCAGGATGCGGCCCGGGCTGAAGGTGTTCTGGTTTTTCATGGCCCTTTCGCGTTGCTTCGTGGAAACTCGCCTATCCCTGCGGCATGAAGCGCCGCAGCGTCTTGTTCGGGACCGCCTTCTCCTCGGCCATGCCGGCGATCTTCACGCAGGCCGTGCGGCACAGCTCGACCACGTTCTGGTCGGCGATCGAGTACATCGTCATCGCTCCCTCGCGCCGCCGGCTCAGCACGCCGCGGGAGAACATCAGGTTCAGGTGGCGCGACACGTTGGTCTGGGTGGCGCCGGTCTTCGACACGATCTCGCTCACGCTGCGCTCGCCTTCGCACAGGGAGTTGAGGATCTTCAGCCGCGTCGGCTCCGCCAGCAGGGCGAAGTAGCCGGAGACGGTCTGGAACAGTCGTTCGAGTTCTGGTTCCACTGGCGACAAATATGCGCATATGCGTCAAAGCGCATATGCTGCCGGCCCCGCCGCCGCGCGTCAACGCATTTTGCGTCGCCGGCGCCAAATACCCTCACCCGTATATGGGATACCCCCGGCGGTAGTGACCCGGAACGCCCGGAAGTCGCCTGCCCGCGCCAGCGACCGCGACCCCCGTATCATCGGCAAGACAACCGCAGCGCGTATTGACCATGGACAGGATTCTGTTGGGAGACGAGGCGGTCGCGCTCGGCGCCGTCGAAGCCGGCATCAGTGCCGCCTACGCCTACCCCGGCACGCCGTCGACCGAGATCTTCGAGACCATCCGCAGGCACGCCGCGGAGGCGGATCCGCCGATCCGCGGCCTGTGGTCGACCAACGAGAAGGTGGCGCTCGAGGAAGGCGTCGGCGTCTCGTACGCCGGCAAGCGGGCGCTGGTGTCGATGAAGCACGTCGGGCTGAATGTCGCCGCCGACCCGTTCATGAACGTCGCCGTTGCCGGCGCCCACGGCGGCCTGGTCGTTGCGGTGGCCGACGATCCCTCGATGCACAGCTCGCAGAACGAGCAGGACTCGCGCTACTTCGCCGACTTCGCCCAGGTGCCCTGCCTGGAGCCGTCGAACCAGCAGGAGTGCTACGACTTCACCCGCCAGGCGTTCGAGCTGTCCGAGCGCCTGCACGTGCCGGTGATGCTGCGGCTGGTCACCCGGCTGGCGCACAGCCGCGCCGTGGTGAGTTCGTCGTCGCCGCGGCCGCAGAACGCGGCGCGCTACGTCGACGACGCCAGCCTGTACACGCTGATCCCGTCGAACGCCCGCCGCGCCTACGGCAAGCTGCTCGACAAGCAGCCGGCCATCGCCGAGCACGCCGAGGGCCACCCGGCCAACGCGCTGACGCTGCGCGAGGTGCGCTGCCCCGGCATCCTGGCAAGCGGCGTGGCGTGGAACTACCTGCAGGAGGCGCTGGGCCCGGCGCTCGAGCAGTACAACCTGCTGCGCGTCGGCGTCTATCCGCTGCCGGTGCGCAAGGTCCGCCAGCTGCTCGACGCCTCCACCGAGGTGTGGATTGTCGAGGAGGGCTATCCGTTCATCGAGCGCTACGTCAGCGCGCTGGGGCTGCTGCGCGAGCCGCCGATCCGCGGCAAGCTCACCGGCCACCTGCCGCGCAGCGGCGAGCTGACGCCCGACGCGCTGCGGCAGAGCTTCGGCCTGCCGGTGCGCGAGGCGCTGCGCCTGCGCGGTCTCGAAGAGGTGCTGGTCGGCCGGCCGCCGCGCCTGTGCGATGCCTGCCCGCACGACGACGCCTACGAGGCGATCCACGAGGCGATCGCCGACATCGAGGGCGAGGTGCGCGTGCAGGGCGACATCGGCTGCTATGCGCTCGGCTACCTGAAGCCGCAGCAGGCGATCCACTCCTGCCTGTGCATGGGGGCGTCGATCGGCATGGCGATCGGCGCCGCGCACGCCGGCATGCGGCCGGCGCTGGCGGTGATCGGCGACGGCACCTTCACCCACTCCGGCATGGCGCCGCTGCTCGACGCGGCGCGCGAGAACATCCCGGTCAAGGTCTTTATCCTCGACAACAGCATCGTCGCCATGACCGGCGGCCAGCCGACCATGGCCACCGACGAGCAGGTGGTCGACCTGGTGGCCGGCCTCGGAGTGCCGCGCGACCGCATCCACATCATCTCGCCGACGCCGCAGAAGAAGGCCGAGAACGTGCGGCTGATCCGCGACGAGATCGACCGCGACGGCCTGTCGGTGATCATCGCCCGCCGCGCCTGCGTCACCTACGCCAAAGTCATCAAGGAGCACCGCCGCTGCCGCAACGCCGCCGCGGTATGAACTACGACCTCGTCATCTGCGGCGTCGGCGGCCAGGGCGTGCTGTCGATCGCCTGGGTGGTCGACCAGGCTGCCGTCGAGGCCGGCTTTCACATCAAGCAGCCGGAGGTGCACGGGATGGCGCAGCGCGGCGGCGCGGTCTCCGCCTTCGTGCGCATCGCAGATGCGCCGATCGCCAGCGACCTCGTCGCCGACGGCACCGCCAGCATGGTGCTGTCGGTCGAGCCGATGGAGGCCCTGCGCTACGCCAGGATGCTGCGCCCCGACGGCTGGATC
>JBHJND010000164.1:0-2151 GCA_048497655.1 Caballeronia novacaledonica | reverse complement strand
CCCTCACGCTCCAGCACCGGGCCGCACAGGTAGGTCTCGATGCAACCCGCGCGACCGCAGTAGCAGGGCCGCAGCGGAAGGTCGTCGCCGGCCGGCAGCGGCAGCGGGTTGTGGCCCCACTCCCCTGCGATCGCGTTGGCGCCTTCCAGCACGCGGCCGTCCACCACGACGCCGCCGCCGACGCCGGTGCCGAGGATCACGCCGAACACGACGCGCGCGCCGCATCCCGCGCCGTCCACGGCTTCCGAGAGCGCGAAGCAGTTGGCGTCATTGGCCAGCCGCACGGGCCGTCCCAGCGCCGCCTCGAGGTCGCCCTGCAGCGGCTGGCCGATGAGGCAGGTCGAGTTGGCGTTCTTCACGAGCCCGCTGACCCGCGAGATCGCGCCGGGAATGCCGACGCCGACGGTGGCACGACCGCCGGCTTCGGACTCGAGCGCGGCGACCAGGGACGCGATGGCCTCGACCGTGGCGCGATAGTCGCCCTTCGGCGTCGGCACGCGCCGGCGAACACGTGCGCGACCGGCATCGTCCATCGCGATGCCTTCGATCTTGGTGCCGCCGAGGTCGATGCCGATGCGCATGAAACCGATCCTACTGGTTCGGCGCCGGCCGGTTGCCGCTGGACGCCACCTTGCCTCCGGTCAACTGCGCTGCGCGCCGCGGCGAAACACGCTTCCGCCCCGATTCCGCGACCTCTAAACTCGGGCCTTCGGGTCGGCACATTGCTCCTTCCTTCGGCCCCCAACAACTCTCGCCGCACAGGAACTCCATGAGACCGACCTTCCGACTGGCTCCAGTCGCCGTCATCGTGATGCTCGCAGGCGCTGCCGCCCCCGGCGCCGCCCAGGTGGCCGCACCACCCGCTGCTCCGTCCGCCGCTCCGGCTGCCGCTCCGGCGGCCGCCCCCCTGCCCACGTCGCCCGCCAAGAAGGAACTGGTGAAGAAGGCCCTGCAGCTGCAGCAGGCGGGCATCGAGAGCATCGGCGTCGCGATGGCCAACCAGGCCGCCGGCCAGCTGCTGCAGATGGCCACGCCGGCCATCACGCGCCTGCCCGAGGACAAGCGCATGGGCGTGGCCACCGAGCTGCAGGCGGAGGTGCGCAAGTTCCAGGGCGAAGTCGTGCCGATCCTGCGCGCGAGCGCGACGAAGTGGGCGCCATCGACGCTCGGCACCGCGCTCGAGGAGAAGCTGACCGAGGGCGAGCTGAAGACCTTGATTGCGTGGCTCGAGTCGCCGGTCAGCCGCAAGTATCAGCAGCTGTCCGGAGAGGCGCAGCAGGCGCTGACGCAGAAGATCGTCACCGAGACCCGGCCGCAGATCGAGCCGAAGCTGAAGGCGCTCGAACAGGCGATGATGGCCAAGCTCAAGACGGCATCGGCGGCGGCATCACCGCCCGCACCGGCGCCGGCTGCGCCGAAACCCGCCGAGCCGTCGCCGAAGAAGTAGCGACCCGCGCGGGATCCCTGAGTCCACGAAGAAGCCGAGGTCGGCGGCCCGACCCCGGCGCGCGACCGGCCTATCGGGCCGTTAGTAAAATTGAATTGGAGCAATTAACTCGATAGCGTCAGACTTCGCCCTGTTCGGATTTCACTCTCTTCAACCCATCCAGCCAACAGGACGAAAGCAATGGCAATCATCAATACCCAGGTCCAGCCCTTCAAGGCCCAGGCGTTCCACAACGGCAAGTTCGTCGAGGTCTCCGACCAGTCGATCAAGGGCAAGTGGTCGGTGTTCGTCTTCATGCCGGCGGCGTTCACGTTCAACTGCCCGACCGAAGTCGAGGACGCGGCCGACAGCTATCACATGTTCCAGTCGCTCGGCGCCGAGGTCTACATCGTGACCACCGACACGCACTTCGCGCACAAGGTGTGGCACGAGACCAGCCCGGCGGTGAAGAAGGCCAGGTTCCCGCTGGTCGGCGATCCGACCCACACGCTGACGCGCATGTTCGGCGTGCACATCGACGCGGAAGGCCTGGCGCTGCGCGGCACGTTTGTCGTCAATCCGGACGGCGTGGTCAAGACGGCCGAGATCCACGACAACGCGATCGCCCGCGACGTCAAGGAGACGCTGCGCAAGCTGCAGGCCGCGCAGTACGTCGCCAAAAACCCCGGCCAGGTCTGCCCCGCCAAGTGGCAGGAGGGCGCGAA
>JBHJND010000163.1:0-7317 GCA_048497655.1 Caballeronia novacaledonica | reverse complement strand
GGGGTCGGCAGGTCACCGTGGGGCACTCTAGGGGCACTCGCCCGCAGAAAACCACGGCAGACCACAACACGGCGGGACAAGAGCGCTTCGCTACTGCATTGATTCTCCTGTCGTTGAGTGTCGCCGCGTGCTGTAGATTTTGCACGTGGGCGACCTTTTAATCCGTTGGTCGAAGGTTCAAGTCCTTCACGACCCACCAACTGAAAATCGCCTTTGGCAGCGGTGACCACTGACCCGCCATCGGAGGCGTTCGCGTATCCGTCGCGTATCGCGCTTGCACCATTGCACACACTCTTCGATCACGTCAGCACGAGTCCAACTGCAGTGGAGGCGGAGACTTGATCCGAGCGGGCGGCTGCGCGTCGGGCCGGTCCGGTCGACGGGATCGACTTCTACAGCCTGCAGTTCGGCGAAGCTGCGGCACGACGGCTGAACTTCGACAGACATCCGAGGGTGACTGGACCAACGTCGTCGCAGAAGTGCGAGAGGAACTGATCCGGCTTGCCCTGTCTGATCGGTAAGATTCCGGGTCCTCCCACATCCGGCGGCCCGTGAACTCTCCGAATCAGGATCTAGTCGTTCCTTCTCCGTGCCGACCGCCGGCGAGTCGCCTCAGCAGACCATGAAACAGGTTGCCCTGGTACCGACCGAAAGCGGCAGGACTTCGCCTCGTGCCTGCGGCGAATGCCAGGCCTGCTGCAACGGGTGGCTGACGGCGGAGATATACGGCCACAGGATGGGCAGCGGCGTCCCCTGCAGGTTCCTGGGGCCGAAGGGTTGCGGCATCTACGAAAGCCGCCCCGAACTGTGCCGGTCCTTCGTCTGTGGCTGGCTCAGGCCCGGCAGCCCGTTCCCCGAGCATTGGCGGCCGGACAAGGTCGGCTTCATCATTCGCGAGGGCCTCTGGGAGGGCAAGACCTGCTGGCTGCTGCAGTACGCAGGCAAGGAACCGGGCGAGGAAGTGATGGAAGCGATGCGCCAGCACACGATCGCGACGGGCGAACCGCACATCATCAAGAAGCAGTACTCCTGGCTCTGCTACGGCAAGCCCGAGTTCCAGCAGGCCATGCTCAAGTTGTCGAGCGAGATCATGGGCCAGGCCGAGCTCAAGTCCATCCTGTTCTTCCGCTGACGCGAACGCTTGCCGCAACGGCACCGGACCGCCTGCGTCGGCATTCTCATCGAGGCCTTTGCCGGGCACGCGCTGCCGCCGCATCGGCCGGTCGCCCGGCCGGCGCCGACGCCGCCGCGCGCCTCAGCCGCCGGGCCCGCCGTAGCGGCGCTGGCGCAGCCACTTGGTGGCGACCCACTTCTCTCCGGCGACGACCGGGCTGCCGCCGTGCAGCGTGCGCGGGTCGGTCTCACCGGAGGCGCCGGTGTAGGCGAAGTACACCGCCGAGCCGCGGCGCGGCAGCACGTCGAGGCCGAGCGACGGAAAGACCGTCGAGCCGCCGGCCTCGACGTCGTTCAGGTACATCACCAGCGTGGCGATCCGCTGGCCGCCCGTGGCCAGCACGCGGTCGTTGCCCGGCTGCGCGGGGTCGAAGTAGTCGTAGTGCGGCTTGTACTCGGCGCCGGGCGGGTAGTGCAGCACCTGCAGCGGCTCGCCGTGGTCCACCGGGCAGCCGGTGAGTTCGCTGATCCGCTGCTCGATGCGGGCCACCAGCGGGTTCTCGCCGCGCTCGAAGTGGGTGCCGTTGCTGCTGCGGTCGGCGTGCACGTCGTACTCGCCGGTCTCGCCGTTGACCACGGTGGAGCGCTGCAGCCGGCGGCGCGAGGCCTCGATCATCTGCTCGCACTCGTCGGCCGACAGCAGGTTGCCGAACAGCACGATGCGCGGCGCGGCGACGGTGAACAGGATCTCGACCGTGCGGTCGCTGGTGACCACGGTGTTGGCGGTCGCGGCGAAGGGCTCGACGACGGGCTGCGGCTGCGCCGGCCCCGCGACTGCGGTGCGCACCCGCGCGATGGCCAGCTCGACCGCCTGGCGCGCGAAGCCGCCCTCGTAACCGGCGGCGCGCATCGCCTGCTGCAGCGCCTCGCCGTCGTGGCCAGCCTCGATCGAGGTCTGCAGCCAGCGGCGCAAGTCGGCGTTCAGTGAATCGAATCGCATCGGCGTGCCCCGTGCCTCCCGAGTCGAGGCAAGAATAGCGCGCAGCTGCCGGGGGTATCCTTCGACAGACTTCCGGGAGGACACCATGCTGCAGCGAGTCTCGGCACTGCCGAAGCTGAACGATCCGGCGCTGGTGCGCGCGCAGGCCTACGTCGACGGCGCTTGGTGCGACGGCGCGCACGGCAGGTTCGCGGTGCGCAACCCGGCCGACGGCGGCCAGCTGGTCGAGGTGGCCAACTGCGGCGCCGCAGACGCGCAGCGCGCGGTCGACGCCGCCGCAGCCGCGAGGCCGGCCTGGCGCGCGAAGACCGCCAAGGAGCGCGCGGTCGTCCTGCGCAAGTGGTTCGAACTGATGATGGCGGCGCAGGAGGACCTGGCGCAGCTGATGACCGCCGAGCAGGGCAAGCCGCTGGCCGAGTCGCGCGGCGAGATCGCCTACGGCGCCAGCTTCGTCGAGTGGTTTGCCGAGGAAGGCAAGCGCGTCTACGGCGACGTGATCCCGACCCACCAGGCCGACCGCCGGCTGCTGGTGTTCAAGGAGCCGATCGGCGTCGCGGCGGCGATTACGCCGTGGAACTTCCCCAACGCGATGATCACCCGCAAGTGCGCGCCGGCGCTTGCTGCCGGCTGCACGGTGGTGGTCAAGCCGGCCGAGCAGACGCCGCTGTCGGCGCTGGCCCTGGCCGAACTCGCCACCCGCGCCGGCATCCCGCCGGGGGTGTTCAACGTGCTGCCGGCCGACGAGTCGCGCTCGATCGAGATCGGCAAGGTGCTGTGCGAGTCGCCGACGGTGCGCAAGCTCAGTTTCACCGGCTCCACGCAGGTCGGCCGCATCCTGATGCAGCAAAGCAGCCCGACGCTGAAGAAGCTGTCGCTGGAACTCGGCGGCAACGCGCCGTTCATCGTCTTCCCCGACGCCGACCTCGACGCGGCCGTCGACGGCGCGCTGCTGTCCAAGTACCGCAACGCCGGGCAGACCTGCGTCTGCACCAACCGCTTCTACGCGCACGCCGACATCTACGACGCCTTCGTCGAGAAGCTCGCGGCCAAGGCGGCGCAGCTGAAGGTCGGCTCCGGCTTCGACGCCGGCGTGCAGCAGGGGCCGCTGATCGACGCCAACGCGCTGGCCAAGGTCGAGTCGCACGTCGCCGACGCCGTGGCCAGGGGCGCGCGGGTGGTCACCGGCGGCAAGCGGCACGAACGCGGCGGCACCTTCTACACGCCGACCGTGCTGGCCAACGTCACCGCCGAGATGATCGTCGCCCGCGAGGAGACCTTCGGCCCGGTGGCGCCGGTGTTCAGGTTCCACACCGACGCCGAGGCGCTGGCCGCCGCCAACGCCGTCGAGTACGGCCTGGCGGCGTACTTCTACTCGCGCGACGTCGGCCGCGTGATGCGCATCGCCGAGGGGCTGGAGTACGGCATGGTCGGCGTCAACACCGGCATCATCTCGAACGAGGTGGCGCCGTTCGGCGGGGTGAAGCAGTCCGGCATCGGCCGCGAGGGCTCGAAGTACGGCATAGAGGAATACCTCGTCATCAAGTACGTCTGCCTGGGCCTCTGAGTCCGCGCTGAAGCGGCGGGCGGATGCGCCCCCGCCGCTTCAGACGATCCGGCAGGTCTCGTCGAAAGCCAGCCGCGGATTGCGCGGGTGCAGTTTCGCCGGATCTCCGTAGCCGAGGTTGCACAGGAAGTTCGACTTCACCGCGCCGCCGGGGAAGAACTCGGCGTCGACCCTGGCGTTGTCGAAGCCGGACATCGGCCCGCAGTCCAGGCCGAGCGAGCGCGCGGCGACGATCAGGTACGCGCCCTGCAGGGTGCCGTTGCGGAAGGCCGTCGTGCGGATCAGCTCGTCCTTGCCGGCGAACCAGCTGCGCGCGTCGGCGTGCGGGAACAGCCGCGGCAGGTGGTCGTGGAAGCGCAGGTCGTGGCCGATGATCGCCGTGACCGGCGCCGCCATCGTCTTGTCGACGTTGCCCGCCGACAGCGCCGGGCGCAGCCGCTCCTTGGCCTCGCGCGAGCGCACGAAGACGATCCGCGCCGGCGAGCAGTTGGCGCTGGTCGGCCCCCACTTCATGAGGTCGTAGAGGGCGCGCAGCGTCTCGTCGTCGACCGGCCGGTCCAGCCAGTGGGTGTGCGTTCGCGCATTGCGGAAGACGAGGTCAAGGCCGTGTTCGCTGAGAATCATGGGTTGCCGGGCGATCTTCAAAGCATCGAAAGCGAGCCGGCCGAATGTTACCGGCGCCGCTGGTGGCCCCGCCCGCCGCTTGGCTAGAATCCGGGCCTCGAAGCGGGCGTCGTATAACGGCATTACCTCAGCTTCCCAAGCTGATGACGAGGGTTCGACTCCCTTCGCCCGCTCCACCCTCCCTTTCGCCGCCCGGCCGGCAGCACCGTCTGCCGACGCGCCGATCACATCGACAAGACCGACACCATGGCACAGGAACACATCTTCGAAGGCGACCTGCGCTGGACGGGCGAGACCACGCAGCGCGACGGCAAGCTGCACCTTGCCCGCCGGTTCGACATCGAGTTCCCGGGCAAGGCGCCGCTGAGCGGCTCCTCGCCGGAGGTGTTCCACGGCGACGACCGTCACCACAACCCGGAAACGCTGATGGTCTCCTCGCTGATGGCCTGCCATCACCTGACCTATCTCGCCGTCTGCGAGCGCTCCGGCGTCGCCATCGTCGCCTACACCGACCGCGGCACCGGCAAGCTGGCGATGCGCGACGGGAAGATGCGCATGGTCGAGGTCGTGCTGCGGCCGCAGGTGAGGCTCGCCGATGCCGGGCAGGTCGAGCGCGCGCTCGCGCTGCACGAGAAGGCGCACGCCAACTGCTTCATGTCGAACTCGGTGAACTTCGACGTGCGCATCGAGCCGACCGTCACCGCGTGACCGCAGCCGGCACCGACACGCCGCCGGGTGACGGGGCGGCGGAGACCGCCGCGCCGGCGCACCCGCACATCCGCTCGTTCGCGCTGCGCCGCGGCCGGGTGACGCAGGCGCAGCGGCGCGCCTGCGAGGAAATCCTGCCGCGACTGGCGCTCGCCTACCGGCCGGCGCCGCTCGACCTCGACGCGGCGTTCGGCCGCCATGCGCCGACGGTGCTGGAGATCGGCTTCGGCATGGGCGAGACCACGGCGGCGATCGCGCAGGCGCGGCCGGACCTGAACTTCCTCGGCGTCGAGGTGTTCGCCGCCGGCATCGGTGCGCTGGCGCTGCTCGCCGACGAACTGCAGCTCGCCAACATCCGCATCGTCCAGCACGACGCGGTCGAAGTCGTGCGCGACATGCTCGGCGCCGCCTCGCTGGCCGGCGTGCACGTCTTCTTCCCCGATCCGTGGCCGAAGGCGAGGCACCACAAGCGGCGGCTGATCGCGCCGGCGTTCGTCGCCCTGCTGGCCAGCCGCATCGCTGCCGGCGGCTACCTGCACTGCGCCACCGACTGGGAGCACTACGCGCAGCAGATGCTCGAGGTGCTGTCGGCCGAGCCGCTGCTGGCCAACCTGCACGCCCGCTACGCGCCGGCGCCGGCCAATCCGCTGGCGTCGCGGCCGACGACCAAGTTCCACGCCCGCGGCGCGCGGCTCGGCCACGGCGTGTGGGACCTGGTGTTCGTCCGCCGCTGAGCGTCGGGCGCTGCCCCGCCGGAAAGCCGACGGCGGCCGCGGTGGCCGCGTGTCACTTGGTCCAGTCGACCCAGCCGGCGTAGGCCGTGAGCAGGATCACGCCGCCGAAGACGATCCGGTACCAGGCGAACAGCCGGAAGTCGTGCTGGCTTACGTAGGCGAGCAGCCAGCGGACGCAGGCCAGCGCAGCGAAGAAGGCGGCGACGAAGCCGATCGCGTACAGCGGCAACTCGGCGGCGACGAAATGCTCGCGCGCCTTGTAGCCCGAGTAGAGGCTGGCGCCGATCACCGTCGGGATGGCGAGGAAGAACGAGTACTCGGTGGCCGCCTTTCGCGACAGCCCGAACAGCATGCCGCCGATGATCGTCGCGCCCGAGCGGCTGGTACCGGGGATTAACGCCAGGCACTGGACCGCGCCGATGCGCAGCGCATCCCAGGGCCCGATGTCGTCCAGCGACTCGACGCGGGCGTGCCGGCTGCCGCCGAGGTCGAGTTGCCCGTAGCGGCGCCGGTGGCGCGCCTCGGCCCAGAAGATGACCAGCGCGCCGACGACCAGCGCGACGGCCACCGGCAGCGGCTTGAACAGGAAGCGCTCGATCGCGCTCTTTGCCATCACGCCGATTACCGCCGCCGGCAGGAAACCGACCGCGACGTTGACCGCCAGCCGCTGCTCCCGCGCGTCGCGATGCAGGTTGAACAGGAAGTGCGTCAGCCGCCGCCGGTACTCCCAGCACACGGCGAGGATCGCGCCGGCCTGGATGGCGACGATGAAAGCCTCGCGAGTGGCGATCTCGAAGCGGACCACGTCCTCGGCGACGATCAGGTGCCCGGTGCTCGACACCGGCAGGAATTCGGTCAGCCCTTCGACGACGCCGAGCAGCAGTGCCTTGAGCGCAAGCAGCCAGTCCAACGAGACCTCCGGTAGGCCGGCGCGAGGAACCGCAGCGCGTTGCCGGCAGACAGAAACGCCGCATTATCCGCGCCGTGCCGCCTGGCACACGGCGTCGCCGGCGCGGATCGCGGCTTACTTCGGCGTCAGGTCGACGCGCAGCCCGGTGAAGGTGACCGTCACGCCGGTGGCCGAGTAGGCCACCTGCCGGCGCGTCATCTGCTCGGGCGGCAGCGAGATCAGCGGCAGGTCGGGCAGGCTGGCGCCCTTGCGCTCGCCGAGCTGCGCCAGCCCGAAGCTGAACAGCATCGGCATGCCGGTGACGCGGACGTCCTCGAGCGTGACCTGGGTCAGGTTGATGCCGCTGGCCGCCGCGTTCAGCACCGGCTTGCCGGCCAGTGCAACCGCCACGCCGAGCGGCGCGCTGGTCGGGCCGTCGGGCACCCGCACGGTCCAGGTCAGCTGCAGGCGCTCGGAAACCGGCATCAGCGCCACTTCGGGCCGGCGCACGTCGAGCCCCCTGAACAGTTCGAACGTCGCACCGAGGTCGGCCTCGATCTGCCGCTCGATGTCGGACGGCGAGAGGGTGAACGATCGCGGGCCGGGCAGCGTGCCGCAGGCCGCCAGCAGCAGCCCGAGGCAAAGGCCGATTGCGATCCGAATCATCACGTTCCCTGCCGCTCCC
>JBHJND010000162.1:0-5109 GCA_048497655.1 Caballeronia novacaledonica | reverse complement strand
GGCGCGCCGGGCGTCTACTTGCCGATGCAGAACCGGGAAAAGATCCTCCCCAGCAGGTCGTCGGCAGTGACCTCGCCGGTGATCTCGCTCAGACGGCTCCCGGCCAGCCGCAGTTCCTCGGCGAACAGCTCCAGCTGCGCGTTGCCGTAGCCGTGCTCGGCATCGGCGTGCGCCGCCGCGGCCGCCAGGTGTTCCTGCGCCCGCGCCAGCGCCTGCAGGTGGCGCTCGCGGGCGAGGAAGACGGTCTCGCCGCTGGTCGACGCCGTCCAGCCCGCCACCTCGAGCAGCGCCGCCCGCAGCCCATCCATCCCGGCGCCGGTCTTCGCCGACAGCCGGATGCGGCCGCCCTCGGCCCCCGGCGCCTCGCCGCTGAGGTCGACCTTGTTGAGCACGGTGAGCAGCGGCACGCCGCGGCCGGCGTGCCGGCTCACCTGCGCCAGCACCTCGGCGTCGGCCGCCGGCCCGCTGGCGTCGACCAGGTGCAGCACCACGTCGGCCCGCGCCACTTCCGCCAGCGTGCGCTCGATGCCGATCCGCTCGACCGGATCGTCGGTCGGCCGCAGGCCGGCGGTGTCGATCACGTTGAGCAGGATGCCGTGCACCGCCACCGCCTGCACGATGCGGTCGCGTGTCGTGCCGGCCACCGGGGTGACGATCGCCACCTCCTCGCCGGCCAGTGCGTTGAGCAGGCTCGACTTGCCGACGTTCGGCGCCCCCACCAGCACCACGTTCAGCCCGTGGCGCAGCACCGCGCCCTGCCTCGCGCGGGCGAGCACGTCGTCCAGTTGCGCGCGGATCGCCGCCAGCCGGCCGCGCGCGTCGGCCGCCTGCAGGAAGTCGATCTCCTCCTCCGGGAAGTCCAGCGTCGCCTCGACCAGCGTGCGCAGCTCCAGCAGCGACTCGACCAGCGCGCGGATGCGCTGCGAGAACTCGCCGGCCAGCGAGCGGTTGGCAGAGCGTGCCGCGGCCTCCGTGCCGGCGTCGATCAGGTCGGCCACCGCCTCGGCCTGGGCCAGGTCGAGGCGGTCGTTGAGGAAGGCGCGGCGGGTGAACTCGCCGGGCGCCGCCACCCGCAGGCCGATCGGCCGCCCCGCCTCCAGACAACGCGCCAGCAGCATCTGCAGCACCACGGGCCCGCCGTGGCCCTGCAGCTCGAGCACCGTCTCGCCGGTGTACGAGTGCGGCGCGGGAAACAGCAGCGCCAGTCCTTCGTCGATCGCCCGCCCCTGCGCGTCGAGGAAAGGCGCGAATGTCGCGTGCCGGGGCGCCAGGCGGCCGGCGCGCTCCGCGCCGAGCAGCGCCTCGATCAGCGGCGCCAGGCCGGCGCCGGAGACGCGGACCACGCCGATGCCGCCGCGACCCGGCGCGGTGGCAATGGCGGCAATCGGGTCGCGGTCGGAGAACACGGAAAAACGCTAGCACAGCGGTGCACGCGCCTTCTTGTACCCTTGCCCGCTCGCCTTCCGCCTCGCGCCCGATGTCCTACGACAACGACCCGCTGATCAAGTACGGCCGCCCGCTCGCCGGGGTGCTGATCGCGGTGGTGATCTCGGTGCTGATCGCCGCCTTCATCGGCGGCAGCCTGCCGCTGGACTACGGCGGCCGCGCCTGGGTCTACACCGGCCTGGTCGCCTACGTGCTGGCCGGCGGCTTCGTGGTGTTCAAGCTCACCGCCGGCGCCGAGCAGGGCGGCCTGTCCGCGGCACGGGTCCTGAAGTGGACTGCCTCGCTGTGGATCTGGCCGCTGTTCCTGCTGCTGCGGCGCTAGCGTCTTCTTCTTCCTGCTAGCCGACCGCCCTCGCGGCGGCGATCTGCTTCGTCACGTACCACTGCTGGGCGATCGACAGGATGTTGTTCACCAGCCAGTAGAGCACCAGGCCGGCCGGGAACATGAAGAACATGATGCCGAAGATGAACGGCATCGCCGCCATCACCTTGGCCTGCACCGGGTCCGGCGGCGTCGGGTTCAGCTTGAACTGGATCCACATGGTGCCCATCATCAGCAGCGGCAGGATGAACCACGGGTCGGGCGTGGCCAGGTCGGTGACCCACAGGATCCACGGCTGGTTACGCATCTCGGCGCTGGCCAGCAGCACCCAGTACAGCGCGATGAACACGGGGATCTGCACCAGGATGGGCAGGCAGCCGCCGAGCGGGTTGATCTTCTCGTTCTTGTACAGCTCCATCATCGCGACGTTCAGCTTCTGCTTGTCGTCGCCGTACTTCTCGCGCAGCGCCACCAGCCTCGGGGTGACCTCCTTCATCTTGGCCATCGACTTGTAGCTGGCCGCCGACAGCGGGTAGAAGGCCGCCTTGATCAGCACGGTGAGCAGCACGATCGACCAGCCCCAGTTGCCGACCAGGCCGTGCAGGAACTGCAGCAGCCAGAACAGCGGCTTGGCGATGAAGGTCAGCCAGCCGTAGTCGACCACCAGTTCCAGCCCCGGCGCGATCGTCTCCAGAGTGCGCTGGTCCTGCGGGCCGACGTACAGGGTCGACTGCAGGCTGCCGGTCGCACCCGGCGCGATTGCGGCCAAGGGCGTGATCGCGCCTACGGTGAACAGGTTCTTGTCGACGGCGCGCGAGTAGTTCTCGCGCGCGCTGCCCTCCGGCGGCACCCAGGCCGAGACGAAGTAGTGCTGGATCATCGACACCCAGCCGTTGTCGGCGCTGGTGACGTGCGACTGCTTCTTCTTCTCGATGTCGGCGAAGTCGAGCTTCTGGAACTTGCCGGCCGACGAATACACCGCCGGGCCGGTGAAGGTGTAGTACATGCCGGACTCGCCCTCCGGCTTGTTGCCGTCGCGCATCAGCTGCAGGTACACCGACGGCTGCACCGCCGCCTCGCCGATGTTCTCGACGTCGTGGCGGACCTCGATCGCGTACTGGCCGCGGCGGAAGACGTAGGTCTTGGTCAGGCGCACCCCGCCGGACTCGGCGGCGAACCGCACCTCGAGCTTGTCCTGGCCGGGCTCGAGCCGCGTCGGGCCGTCGAGCTTGACGAACGGGGTGCGGTGGGTCGGCAGGTCGGCGGCCCCGACCAGGCCGCTCTGCGCGACGTAGACCCGGTTCGGGCTGACTTCGAGCAGCACGATGTTGGCATCGCGGTCCTGCTTCTTGCCGGTGACCAGCGACGGCAGGCCGGCCGCGGTCCAGTCCGGCGCGACGCGGTACTGCAGCAGTTCCGCGCGCGCCAGCACTGCCCCCGCCAGGTCGATGTCGGCGCGCAGCAGATCGGTCTCCACCCGGACCCGCTGGCCAGCCGCGGGCGCGGCGGCCGGCATCGCCGGGGCGGCTGGCGCGGCAGCAGCGGGAGCCGGCGTCGCGCTCGCCTGCGGCACGGCTGCGTCGGCCGGGGTGGCGGGCGCGGCCGGGCCCGCGGCGGGCGTTGCAGTGGCTGCAGGCGCAGGTGCGCCGTCCCTGTTCGCCGTGGCCGGCGGCGGGCCGCCGAGCAGCGTCGGCTTTCCCTGGTGGCGCTGCCAGCTGTCCCAGAGGAACAGCAGCAACATGGCGAAGATCACCCACAGGACCGTGCGTTGGAAATCCATGCCTTCCTTCATTGTTCTGAGGTTCTAGGTTCGCCGCCCTGCCTGCTGCCGGCAGGCTCGGCCGCTGCCGCCGGGCCGCGCCCGCCGGCGCACCAGCAGCGCCAGCGGAACTGCGCCGGCACCGGGTCGACGCCGCCGGCGCCATAGGGATGGCAGCGGGCCAGCCGGGCGATCGTCATGTAGGCGCCACGCGCCGCGCCGTGCTCTTCGATCGCCTCGCGCGAGTACTCGGAACAGGTCGGCCAGTAGCGGCAGCTGCCGCCGACCCACGGCGACAGCAGGTACTGGTAGGCGCGCAGCAGCGCGAGCAGCAGCGCCTTCACCGGAGCGCCTCGGCGCCGCGCAGGCGCCGCGCCAGATCCGCCAGCAGAGCGTCGGCCTCGGCGCGCAGCGCCTGCTTCCAGGCCCGGCGGGCAAGTGCCGCGCGGTCCGGAACAGCCGCCTTGAGCCGCAGCACGATATCCACCGAGCGGCGGTCCGCCGCCGCGTCTAGTTCCTCCAGGTGCCGGCGTGCCGCCTCGCGCAGCACGCGCTTGGCGGCGTTCCGATCGACCGCCCGCCGCGCGTGGCGGCGCGAGGCGGTAAAGCCGAAGCGCACCGGCACCTCGCCGCCGTCGGCCAGAACTCGGCCGGCGATCGACAGCCACCTGCGACCCGCGCGGAGCGCCTGGGGGTCGGAGGTCACGGCAACGAACTGGGCGGGCGAACGCAGCCGACGTGTCGCCGGCAGGCGTCCCGAGGCGTTGGAGGCCGCCTGATCAGGCGGAGAGGCGCTTGCGGCCCTTGGCGCGGCGCGCATTCAACACCGCACGGCCGCCGCGCGTCCTCATGCGAACAAGAAAGCCGTGCGTGCGCTTGCGCTTGACGACCGAGGGCTGGAAGGTGCGTTTGGTAGACATGATCAGGATTCCTGCTTGGAAGCTGGGCGCGGCGTGTGGGATCGATGCTTCACGCCGGCGCAGGCCGCAGCCCGGCAGCAAGCCGGTCCGCCACAGCGGGAACCGGCAAGCCCCGACTGCGAAAAGCCCGCTATTAGAAGCGATGGGCGGGGCGGCGTCAAACCAAGCGCATGGAAGGGCCGCCCGAAGTCGCGGGCAGCAGACCTGCCCACCGGTTGTCCACAGGCTTGACGACCTTATGCACAAGCGCCGGCAACCGGAAAAAATATTTGCTTGGCCCAAAAAGCGGGCAGCACGGTATGTAAGCAGACACTATCGTCGAAATCTAAATCAAATAAGAATCTGCTTCTGCCTATCTGCTGGGCAGCGCAGGCGTCGTTGTGGATAAGGGGCGCCTTGCTGGCTAGACTGCCGGCCTGCGAATCGCGAATGAAATCCAGCTGTCGGCTACCGATCTGGTGGCGCGGGCGGTCCTTTGCGGCTTGGAACGCCTGCCAACGATCGTTATCTGGCGCCAATTTCTCCGATTCCTAGGACATTCCGATAAAACACAGACGCCGAGCCCTGTCTTTCCAGGTGAATCGGCCGCGAGGGGGCTGAAAAGCAATTGCGATGATTCAGATCTGGCAAGACTGCTCCAGGGTACTGGAGCGTGAACTGAC
>JBHJND010000161.1:0-1824 GCA_048497655.1 Caballeronia novacaledonica | reverse complement strand
GCCGGTCTTCTCGTGCAGGTCGGGGCAGTCCGAGGGCGAAAACAGGGTCCACTGGCCCCTGCTCGCATCGTGCGGATGCTCGGCGCCCTCGATCACCCGCTTCATGAACAGGTCTGGAATCCAGTTCGCGGTGTTCATGTCGTGGGTGCGGCGGCGGTCGTCGCCCGTGTTCTTGCGCAGCTCCAGGAACTCCTCGATGTCCAGGTGCCAGGTCTCCAGGTAGCAGCACACCGCGCCCTTGCGCTTGCCACCCTGGTTGACCGCCACCGCGGTGTCGTTGACGACCTTCAGGAACGGCACCACGCCCTGGCTCTTACCGTTGGTGCCCTTGATGTGACTGCCGAGCGCCCGCACCGGCGTCCAGTCGTTGCCCAGCCCGCCGGCGTACTTGGCCAGCAGGGCGTTTTCCTTGATCGCCTCGTAGATCCCGTCGAGGTCGTCGGAAACGGTGGTCAGGTAGCAGGACGACAGCTGCGAGTGGCGGGTGCCGCTGTTGAAAAGCGTCGGCGTCGAGCTCATGAAGTCGAAGCTCGACAGCACCTCGTAGAACTCGATCGCCCGCGCCTCGCGGTCGATCTCGCTGATCGCCAGCCCCATCGCCACCCGCATGAAGAAGGCCTGCGGCAGCTCGAACCGGCGGTCCTCGTGGTGCAGGAAGTAGCGGTCGTACAGCGTCTGCAGTCCCAGGTAGTCGAACTTCAGGTCCCGTTCCGGCTTCAGCGCCCGCGCCAGCCGCGGCAGGTCGAACTGTGCCAGCCGCTCGTCGAGCAACTCGGCCTCGATGCCGTACCTGACGAAACCCGGGAAGTACTCGGCGTAGCGGGCGGACATCGCCTCCTGCGCCACCTCCTCGCCCAGCGCCTCCCGGCGCACCGTGTGCAGCAGTAGCCGCGCCGTGACGTAGGAGTAGGCCGGGTCCTTCTCTATCAGCGCCCGAGCCGCCAGGATCGCCGACTTGACCACCTCCTCCAGCGGCACGCCGTCGTAGAGGTTCTTGACGGTTTCGGCGACGATCGCCTCGGCCGAGACTTGCTCGGTCAGACCGACGCAGGCCGAGTCGACCATCCCTTTGATCCGCTCCAGGTCCAGCGGCACGCGCCGTCCGTTGTCGATCATCGACAGCTGCGGCTCGGCCGGCGCCTGCTCCTTCTTCTGGCGCGCCCGCTCCTGGGCACGCTTCTCCCGGTACAGGACGTAGGCCCGGGCGACGTCGTGAGCGCCGTCACGCATCAGGGACAGCTCGACCTGGTCCTGCACGTCTTCGATATGGAAGGTGCCGCCGGCGGGCTGCCTGCGCAGCAACGCCTGGACCACGCCGGCGGTCAGCTTCTCGACCTGCTCGCGAACGGCGCTGGAGGCGGCGGCCTGGCCGCCGCGCACCGCCAGGAAGGCCTTGGTCATCGCCACCGCGATCTTGCGCGGCTCGAAGCCGACCACCGCGCCGTTGCGACGGATGAGCCTGTAATCGGCAAATGAAGTCGCGACGACCCGGCCGACACCGTCCTCGCCCTTGGACCCGAGCTGCGGTGACTGGAATAGGACCGCGGGGTCCGTCACGCCCGGCTGTTGCACCTGCATCGCGCCTCCTTCCTGTTGCGCCTGTCGCCCGCCAGGGACGACCGCGTCCGTTGTTCCGGTCAAGCGCGCCTGCGCGCGCCACACAAGCTGTTGATCGCCGCCGCCGTGCCCCCGGCCTCGGCCAGCGGCGCCTGGCGGCCCTGCAGCGCCGGTCGCGCCGTCGCAATTTCGGAAGCCAAGACACAACATATTGTGCCAACGGCGCCGAGTGCCACAAGGTTTAGTGGAGCGGGATCATAGGGGATG
>JBHJND010000160.1:0-2036 GCA_048497655.1 Caballeronia novacaledonica | reverse complement strand
CGCGGAGAGCGGGTTCCGCGTGTCGACCGCCGGCGCACCGCCTCTGGTCGAGCTGGCCGCCGCGATCAACCAGCTTGCCGACGCCTACCACCGCATCGAACACGACCTCGAGGCGCGCAGCGTCGAGACCCGCGCCCGGGTTGAGGAGGAGCGCGACCGCTTCGTGGCGTTGATGTCGGAGCTGTCGCAGGGGGTCGTGGTCTGCAATGCGGACGGCCGCATCCTTCTGTACAACCCGCGCGCTGCAGCGTTGCTGGCGCCGTCGGAGTCCGGCCGCCACGGCGACTACACGCCGCTCGGCCTCGGGCGCTCGGTGCTCGCGCTGCTCGACCGGCAGCAGGTGGTGCACGCGCTCGACATGCTGCAGCACCAGATCGGCCACGTCGACCGCCCGCAGGCGCGCTTTGTCGCCAGCGCCGCCAACGGCGCCCTGCTCCGCGTGCAGGTGGCGCCCTTCCTCGGCGCCGAGCGAAAGCTCGCCGGCATGGTGTTCGCGCTCGACGACGTCGGCCAGCTGATGGGCCGCGAGAGCCAGCGGCTGCGCCTGCTGCAGTCGCTGGCCACCGGCGTGCGGGCCCCGGTGGCCAACCTGCGCGCGGCGACGGAGAACCTGGTGTCCTTCCCCGACATGCCCGCCGACCGGCGCGAGCAGTTCGTCGAGATCGCCGCCGCCGAGGCGCGCGTGCTGACCGAGCGGCTGAACGCCGCCCTGCTCGCCAATGCCGACGCGTTGAAGGGCAGCCTGACGCTGGAGGACATGCGCGCGGTCGACCTGCTGGCGGTGGCCCAGCGGCGCATCGCCGAGGCGCTGCAGCTGCCGGTGGCGATCGAGGACGCCGACGCCGAGCTGTGGCTGCGCGTCGACAGCTACGCGATCGCGCAGGCGATGACCTTCCTCGCCGCCCGCCTGGCCGGCGACTACGACCTGCACGGCTTCCGCCTGCGCGCCGGCGGCGGCGGCAACCTCGGCGAGGTCGACCTGATCTGGACCGGTGCCATCGTCGGCTCCGATGCGCTGTCGCTGTGGGAGGGCGAGCCGATGCGAATCGGCAAGGAGGAGACGCCGCTCACCCTGCGCGACGTGCTCGAGCGCCACGGCGCCGAGGCCTGGCTGCAGGTCGACAAGATCCGCCAGATCTCCCGCTTCCGCCTGCTGCTGCCGCGCGGCCAGGCGGTCGCACCGGCTGCCCACCGCACCAGCACCGCCGCCGACAGCCGTCCCGAGTACTACGACTTCGACCTGTTCGAGCACATCGGCGGGGTCGGCGAGCTGGCCGACCGCAAGCTCGCCGAGCTCGCCTACACCGTCTTCGACACCGAGACGACCGGGCTGGAGCCGTCGGCCGGCGACGAGATCATCTCGATCGGTGCCGTGCGCATCGTCAACGGCCGCGTGCTGAAGCAGGAGGTGTTCGAGCAGCTGGTCAACCCGCGACGGCCGATCAGTCGCGAGTCCACCGCCGTGCACGGCATCGACGGCAAGCAGGTGGCTGGCGAGCCGCCGATCGGGCAGGTGCTGCCCCGCTTCCACCGTTTCTGCGAGGACACCGTGCTGGTGGCGCACAACGCCGCCTTCGACATGCGCTTCCTCGAGCTGAAGGAAGCCTCCACCGGCGTGCGTTTCGGACAACCGGTGCTCGACACCCTGCTGCTGTCGGCGGTGGTACACCCGAGCGTCGACAACCACCACCTGGACATGATCGCCGAGCGGGTCGGCGTGCGCGTGATCGGCCGCCACACCGCGCTGGGCGACGCCCTGCTCACCGCCGACGTGTTCCTGCGCCTGGTGCCGCTGCTCGCCGAGCGCGGCATCGTGACGCTCGGACAGGCGCTCGAGGCATCGCGCGCCACCTACCACTCCCGCCTGCAGTACTGAGGAAGCCCCTCCCGACGATGTCCCGCCCCGCCCCCGCCCCCGCCCCCGCCAGCGACAGCCTGCTCGAGCGACGCCTGGTCGCCGAGCACCAGACGCTTGCCCAGCCCCTGCGCAGCCTGCTGCGCCGCGAACCGGTCGTCTGCACCGAAGGCGAGTCGCT
>JBHJND010000159.1:0-6636 GCA_048497655.1 Caballeronia novacaledonica | reverse complement strand
CACGATGACCAGCTGTGCGCCCCTGGCGCGGGCTTCGTCCACCTCTTTCTGCATGTTGGCGTCCTGGATGCCGAACTCCCAGTCGGCCACCATATAGCGCGGGTTGGCGATGGGCGTGTACGGGAAGGCCTGGCCGATGACGGCGACCTTCACGCCGTTCATCTCCTTCAACGTGTACGGCGCGAACACCGGATCGCCGAAGTCGGTCGTCTTGATGTTCTGGGCCACGAAGTCGATCTTGCCCTTGAAATCCTTCTCGACGATCTCCTGCACGCGCTTCATGCCGTAGGTCATCTCCCAGTGCGGGGTCATGACGTCGACGGTGAGCAGCTTGCAGGCGTCGACCATGTCCTGCGCGTTGGTCCACAGCGAGGTGCCGGAACCCTGCCAGGTGTCGCCGCCGTCGAGCAGCAGCGCGCCCGGTCGGCCCGCCTTCAGCCGCTTGACCAGCGTGGCCAGGTGGGCAAAGCCGCCGACCTTGCCGTAGGTCCTCGCCGCCGCCTCGAAGTCGAGGAAAGTGAAGGCGTGCGCCTCGATCGTCCTCGGCGCCATGCCGAAGTGGCGCAGCAGGTGCTCGCCGACCAGGTGCGGCGGCTTGCCCTCCGCCTCGCCGACGCCGATGTTGACGCTCGGCTCGCGGAAGTAGATCGGCAGCAGCTGCGCGTGGCAGTCGGTGAAGTGCAGCAGGTGCACGTTGCCGAAACGCGGCAACTCGTACATCTTCGCCGCCGCGCCGGGCTGCTGGGCCAGCGCCTCGCGGGCCGAGATGGGCATGCCCGCGGCCGCCGCCACCGCCAGCACCTGCATGAATTCGCGCCTGTTCATCGACATCTTCCGATCCTTCGCTTGGTTACTTCCTGGCGGCGAAGCGCAGCAGCGCCGCGATGTCCTCGGGGAACATCTCGCCGTCCTCCCTGAAAACCACCCTGCCCGACGGCTCGACCACATACACCTCGGGCAGCGTGCGCCGCTTGCCGAACCAGCCGTCGACCTCGTCGCCGGCGATCGCCGCCGGAAAGGTGTAGCCGCGCTTGCCCATGTACTCGCGCGCCGCCTCCGGCGTCCTGTCCAGCGTGAAGGTCAGCACCTGCAGGCCCTTGCCGCCGCTGGCCTCGTGCAGCTTCTGGATGTGCGGGTTCTGCCGCATGCAGAACGGGCACCACGAGGCCCACATCTGCACCACCACCGTCTGCTTCTGCAGCTCGGCGCCGCGCAGCACGCTGCCGTCGACCAGCCTGATGTCGGTCCACTTCACCGGCGCGTCGGCGGCTCGCGAAGGCGCGCCCGCTGTCAGGATCGCCAACGGCAGCGCGGCCAGGAGGCGCCGGCGGCTCTCGGAGCGAAGCGCAGTCTGCATCGGAAGACCGCCCGGCGCGCGGACGTGAGGTTCGGAGTCCGTGGGCTGCCTACTTGTTGACCGGCGAGTTCGGGTCTAACAGCAGCGCCATCACGTTGCGGATCTGCTCCTCGGTGAGGATGCCGGCGTCGCCGAAGCGGGGCATCGACGAGCAGGCGTTGTAGGCGTTGGTGTTCCAGATCTTCGCCCACGTGTAGCGCTTGATGTCGTCGCCGTAGCCGCGCAGCTTGCCGTAGTTGTAGAGCGACGGGCCGATGTTGCCGAAGGAGATCTCCTCCTTGGACAGCTGGTGGCAGGCGTAACAGTTGCCGCCGGCCACCGTGTTGGCCTGGTCGCTCCACTGCAGGCCGACGCCGGTCTGCGCGATCCGCTCGCCGAGCCTGTAGTCACCCAGCCACTTGCCGTCGGCGGGGAACCTGACCGCCGCCAGGGCCTGCTTCTCCAGCCGCTCGCGCACGTCCTTCGGCGGCTCGTTGCCGGTCTCCGAGCAGATCTTCTGCAGCTCGGTCTGGTTCAGCCGGTCGACCTTGGCGATGCCGCGGTCCTGGAAGCTGGACTTGATCACCGCCAGGGTCTCTTCCTTGGTCGGCGGCGTGTAGGTGGCGCAGCCGGCGACAACGGCTGCGGCAGCGGCAGCGGCGGCAAGTACGAGTGTCTTGTTCATGTCCCATTGCCTCCGGTCAGCGCTTGATCGCGGGCGAGTCCATCTTGCCGCCATTGGCCTTCACGCCGAGAAAGGTGATCAGGTCGATGGTCCCCTGCGAGACGAAGATCGGCTCCGGCCAGCGCGCCTGACGGAAGCAATCGTTCATGCGCCACTGCATCGTGCGCAGCGCGCCCTGCGACACGCGGTACGCCGGCCAGGTGGCGAACGCCCGCTGCGCCGGCTCCGGCTTCTCGAAGTTGGGCAGGTCCTGCAGCCGGATGCGCTGGCCGTCGACGCCGTGGCAGGTCGAGCAGGCGAAGTCGTACGGGCCGGCGCGCATGTAGAACAGTTGCTTGCCGCGGTCGAACGACGCCTTTTCCTTCGGGTGGCCCTGCGGCACCGCGATGGTCGCGCCGCGCGACTGCTCGACCACGTAGGTGGTGATCGACTCGATGTCGGTCTGCCGCTGGCCGGCACCGGAGAACGGCGCCTTTACCAGCGCCGCCCGGTCGAAGCCCTGCAGCGTGACCATGCAGTGCACCAGCCGCGCCTCAAAGTCCATCACCTGGTCGACGTCGGCGAAGTAGCGCGGCAGCCGCGCGTACGCGCCCTTGACCACCCCCGGGCCGAGGCCGATGTCGCACTGTTCCAGCGTGACGTTCTTCGGCCCGCGCCTGGTCTTCCAGAGTTCCTCGCCGCGGACGACCAGCAACTCGGCAGGGTTGCCATCCTGCAGCATCTGCCGGTAGCGCTCGATCTCCTCGATCGTGCGGTCCTTCTCCTGCGCCGCGGCCCCGGCAACGGCCAGCGCGAGTGCCGCTACCAGAGCCAGCCGATGCCGGCCCCGTCGCCTGCCTGTCGTATTCATTCCGCCTCCTTGGTGCGTGGTGACTGCCTGCGGCATCTCGCCCTCTTGATTCTTCAGGGGCGTAGATACGCGAATCCCTCCCGGAACTGCAGACTGGCCGCCTCGGCGACCCCGGACTCGACGATGGTGACCTCCGGGATCACCTTCGACTTGTCGATCTTGCGCGTGACGAGCGTGTTGTTGCACAGGCGGAAGTCGACGCCCTTCGACTTCAGGTCCTGGATGGTGGCATCGAACGGATTGCCGTTGCGATCCTTGGCACCGTCGAGCATGAACTCGATGGCGTTGCCGTTGCCGACGACGACGATCTTCGCCCTCGGATCGGCATTCAGGTGGTTGCGGACGTTGCCCATCGCCCGCTGCGCCTCGTCCAGACCGTTGGTCAGGTGGTACACCGCCTTGACCTGCTTTGGCTCCTGCGCCGACGTGGCGCAGCCGGCCGCCGCGGCCACCGCGGTCGCGACGACCAGGCCGCGAACTGACGCGCTGAGAAATCCCATGCTCGTTCCTCCTTGTCTGGTTCCTGCCGGCAACAGCCGTGCCTGCTTCTTCCGGCCGCCGCAATGCAGGCTCGAAACGGAAGAGGTCCTCGATGCGCGCGCCCGGTGCGGCCCGTACCTCGAGCAGCACCGGCCGGGCGCGGCCCATCGCCGGCCGCGCGCAGTCGTCCGCCCGCCGGTGCGCGCCCGGCGAGCCAGCGGCTTGCAAGCTAGTTGATGACCGCCTTGTCGGTGCGGGTCTCGCCCTTGTTGTCGACCCACGTCACCACCAGTTCGTCGCCCTTCTTGCCGCCGGCGAACTTGAACTGCAGGTACGGGTTCTTGGAGACCGCCGGACCCCAGTCGGCCGACAGCACGGTCTTGCCGGCGTGCGTCACCGTGACGGTCTGGATGAAGTGCGCCGGCACCAGGTTGCCGGCAGAGTCGCGTCGCTGGCCGCCTTCCATCTCGTGGCTCATCAGCACGCGAACGTCGACCACGTCGCCCTGGGCAGTGGCGCGGATACGCATCGGATCGGGCATTTCTTTTCTCCTAACTCGCTAAATGTGGATCTGCACCAGGGATCAGCCGCCGCAGCCGCCAAGCGTGACCTTCACTTCCTTCGAGGCGACGTAGAACTTGTTGTCGGCCTTGACCACCGCGTACACGTTCGACGTCTGGCCCATCTTGATCCGGGTGGCGACGTCGGCGGAGGTCCCCTGCGGGATGTTGAAGCCGGCCGCCAGCATGTTCGGGTTCTTCTCGACCAGGATGTAGACCGCCTGGGTGTTCGGGATCTTGCTGGCGACGGTCACCGGCACCACGGCGCCGTTCTCCGCGATGTCGGGCGCGGTGATCGCGATGTCGGCGCTCTCGCTCGGCGTGCCGCCGAGGACCTTGTAGGTGTCGGCCATGCTCTTGGCGTCGAATGCTGCCTTGTTCCACTCCTTCTGCTGCGCAAACGCCTGACGGGCCGTCAGCAGTCCCGCCGCGGCGAGCAGGCCATAGACACCGGTCAGCTTGATGAAGTCCCGACGGTTCTCGCTCATGTTTGTCCTCCGGTTGATTCGAATCAGTTCACGAATTTGAAAATGCTACAAGCAAAAAGCCATTCGACGCGCCGATCGGCAGCGGTTCCCCTGCGCCTGTGACGGCTACTTCGCGCCGCCCAGCATCCACTTCGCCAAGGCCTGCGCCTCGGCGTCGGTCAGCGCCGGTTGCTCGGGCATCGGCACCTGCCCCCAGACGCCGACGCCACCGGACTTCATCTTGCCGACCAGGTAGGCCGCCGCGTCGCCGCGGCTGGCGTACTTGGCGCCGATCTCCTGGAACGACGGGCCGACCACCTTGCTCGCCACCGCGTGGCAGGCGTTGCAGGCGCGCGCCTTGATCACGTCGGCCGGATTCGGGCCGACCGACGCGGCCGCCGGCGCCGCGGCGGCAACCTTGACCGCACCGGGCTTGCCCTGCTCGTAGCGCGTCGTGTCGATGCCGCGCATCGGGCCGAGCGGCCGCTTCTGCTCGGCGAGGTTGCCGTGCGCGTTGCGCGCGAACTCCGGCAGTTCCGAGGCGACCTTGATCTCGCCCTTGACGCAGTCCTTCATGCACAGCGATCCCTGCACGTCAGGCTTGCCCTTGACGCTGCGCATGCCGTGGTCGGTGGTCATGCCGTTGCGGTTCGGCATCTGCACCTTGAGGATGTTCTGGTCGCTCAGCTCGAAGTCCTCGGCGACGATCTCGTTCAGGAACAGCACGTACGCCGTCACCGCGTAGACCTCGTCGACCGACATCGACTGCGGCGACGTCCACGGCATCGCCCGGTTGATGTAGTCCCACAGCGTGGTCGCGTAGTTGAGCTTGGTGCCGACCGTTCGCACTTCGCCCTTCTTCAGGCTGGCGGCGTGCCCGGTTTTCAGGTCTTCCTTGGTCACGCCGCCGGCGATCACCATGTAGTTGTTGCTCTCGCCGAACGTGCCGTGACAGGAGGCGCACTTGGCGTCGTAGACCTCCTGGCCCTTCTGCACGCTGCCGCGCCCCTTCCTGACGCCGTGGCCGTCCGGGCGCACGTCGATGTCCCAGCCGGCGATCTCCTGCGGCGTGGCGACGCGGCCGAAGCCGAACCGGCCGCCGTCACCGGCCTGCGCCAGCGCCGTAGTTGCCATAAGGATCGACACCGCGCCGATCGCGCCGCCCGCGGCGGCCCAGCGCACCGCCTTAGCCGAGCTGGACATTCCACACCTCTCCGTTGGCCTGCACGTTCCAAGTCTGGATCGCGTTGTTGTGATAGATGGACCGCGTGCCGCGCACCGCGCGCAGCGCCGCGAAGGTCGGCTGCACGTGGCCGGTCTCGTCGACCGCCCGACTCTGCAGGAAGGCGGGGCTGCCGTCCCAGGTCCAGTCGATGCGGAAGCGGGTCAGCGCCTTGGTCAGCACCGGTTCCTGCAGCTTCGCCGTGCGCCAGTTGCGGCCGCCGTCGGTCGACACGTCGACGCGCTTGACCTTGCCGCGGCCGCTCCAGGCCAGCCCGGTGATCTCGTAGTAGCCCTTGCCGAGCAGCTTCTGGCCGCCGGACGGGGCGGTGATCACCGACTTCACCTCCTGCACGCCGCTGTACTGGCGATGCTGTCCGTCGGGCATCAGGTCGATGTAGTGCAGCGACTCCTCGCGCGCGTTCCAGGGCTTGTCGCCGACCTCGATCCGGCGCAGCCACTTGACGCTGGAGACGCCCTGCACGCCGGGCACCAGCAGCCGCAGCGGGTAGCCGTTCTCCGGCCGCAGCATCTCGCCGTTCTGCCCGTAGACGACCATCACGTCGTCGAGCGCCATCTCGATCGGCACGGTGCGCGTCAGCGCCGAGCCGTCGGCGCCCTCGCCGAGGATGAACCTGGCGTTCTTCCTGTCGAAGCCCGCTTCATCCAGCAGCGTCGACAGCAGCACGCCGGTGAACTCGCTGCAGGCAAGCATGCCGTGCGTGTACTGCACGGTCGGCACGGCGACGTTGCCCCACTCCATGCCGGTGTTGGCGCCGCACTCGATGAAGTGGATGCGCGACACCGACGGGAACCGCATGATGTCGTCCATCGTCAGGATCAGCGGCCGGCGGACCATGCCGTTGATCATCAGCCGGTGCTGTGCCGGGTCGACCTCCGGCATCCCCGAGTGATGCCGCTCGAAGTGCACCCCGCTCGGAGTGATGATGCCGAAGAGATTCTGCAGGGGCGTGAAGTTGATCGACGACTGCGGTTGCGGAGTCAGGCCCGGACTCTGCCGGCGCTGCACCGCTGAC
>JBHJND010000158.1:0-2934 GCA_048497655.1 Caballeronia novacaledonica | reverse complement strand
GCTTGCGCACGTCGTGATGACGCCGGCCGACCTGCTCGTGGTGCTGGCCATCGCCCTGCTGGCCGGGCAGTGCGGCGCGCAGCAGACGCGCTGGGTGCTGTGGGCGCTGCCGGTGGCCTTTCCGCTGGTGATGGCGGTCGGCGGGCTGATGGGCCTGCTCGGCCTTCCGCTGCCCGGCGTCGAGGTCGGCATCGCGGTCTCCGCCATCGTGCTCGGCACGATGGTGCTCGCCGAAGTGCGGCCGCCGCTCTGGCTGGCGGCGGCGATGGTCGCCTTCTTCGCGGTCTTCCACGGTCACGCGCATGGCCGCGAGCTACCGGAAGGCACCAGCGCCCTCCTCTACAGCCTCGGCTTCGTCGTCGCCACCGGAGTCCTGCACGCGGTCGGCATCCTGATCGGCGTGGCGCATCGGTGGGCCGCGGGGCGGCAGATCGTGCGCGTTGCCGGCGGAGCTGTCGCATTGGCGGGCCTGTTCTTCCTCTGGCGGGCGATCGCATGATGGCGCCTCGGGCGGTCAGGCTGCTGTCGACCGGCCTGCCGCTGGCCGTCGCCGCCGCGCCGGCGCATGCGCACCTGGTCGAGACCGGCTTCGGGGCGTTCTACGACGGGCTTGCGCACGTCGTGATGACGCCGGCCGACCTGCTCGTGGTGCTGGCCATCGCCCTGCTGGCCGGGCAGTGCGGCGCGCAGCAGACGCGCTGGGTGCTGTGGGCGCTGCCGGTGGCCTGGCTGGCGGGCGCCTTGGCCGGTGCGCAGCTTCCTGCTGCCGCGGTCTCGCCGGCGCTGACCACGCTGACCTTCGCTGCCGCGGGATTGCTGGTGGTGCTCGACGCGAAGCTGCGGCCCCCGTCTCTGGCCGTGCTCGCCGGCATCGCCGGGCTCATTCACGGCTTCGTCAACGGCGCGACGATGATGCCGGGCGGGGCGGGCCTGCTCGCGCTGACCGGTGCCGTCACGGCGGTGTTCTGCCTGCTGGCGATCGTCGCCGCCGAAGTGACACGGCTGCATGCCGACTGGACGCGCATCGCCGTGCGCGTCGCCGGCAGCTGGATCGCCGCCGCCGGGCTGCTGATGATCGGCTGGCTGGCGCGGCCGCTGCTATCTGCCTGACCGGCTTCCCGTGGCGGATCGGCGGGCCGGCAGATCGAGCCACAGCGAGGGTCCCTGTACCGTTGCGCGACGCCGCGGGTGCGGCGTCGGTTGGCGGCGCCAATGCAGCCGGCCGGTCCCGCCGACCCGGGGCCGCCACAACGCGGGACAATCCGCAATCCCGGCCCGTATGAGGGCCGGCTTGCGCAGGAGGACGAGCAGTGAGTACGACGAGCAAGACCAGGACCCAGCGCAGCACCCCGCGCACACCCAAGCCCCGGCGCAAGGGCGCGGCCGAGATGCTGCCGATCGACGCGATCGCGAGGAACCTGCGCGGCTGGGCCGACACGGTGCTAGGCATCGCTGTGCCCGCCACCGACCTGGCGCTCGGCCTGGCCACGGCGCGCGCACGTACACGCGGGCAGAAGTCGGCGATCGCCAAGGCGGGCGCGGTGCTGCGCCGGATGCGCGAGGCGGCCGGTCTGACGCTGGAGGACCTTTCGCGCGCGGTCGACCTGCGCGACCCGGAACTGATCGCCAACGCCGAGCGCGGCGTGGTCGCGCTGCCGTTCGAGCTGATCCTGCGCCTGGCCGGCGTGCTCGGCCGCGGCGACCCGCTGACCTCGGTGATGAAGCTCACCCGTGCCTACAACCCCGACCTGTGGAAGGCGCTCGAGGACCTGGGCATCGGAAAGCTGGTCGTGCAGGCCGGGCGCGAGCGCGAGCTCGCCAATGTCTACCGCGGCAACGACGCCGCACGGCGGCTGTCCGACGAGGACTTCGCCGCCGTGCTCGCCTTCACCCGGCAGGGCTTCGACATGGCGGTGGCGTTCCGCACCGCCGCCGCGGCCGGCAGAAACGCCTGACCGGCCGCACCGCCGCCGGGTTGCCCGAGGACCGAAGCATGAGCACCGTACGCCTGAATCCGCTCGATGCCGCCTGGCTCTTCACCGAGTCGCGCGCCACGCCCAACCATGTCGGCGGCCTGCTGCAGTTCAGGCTGCCGCAGAACGCGCCGCGCGACTTCATGCGCCGGCTGATGAAGGACTTCCGCAACCACAACAGGTTCCGCGCCCCGTGGAACCGCCGCCTGAAGCACGGCATCAGCCGCAGCGCCTGGCCGCTGTGGATCGAAGACGACGACGTCGACCTCGAATACCACGTGCGGCACTCGGCGCTGCCGTGGCCCGGCGGCGAGCGCGAGCTTGGCGAGCTGGTCGGCCGGCTGCAGAGCACGCCGCTGGATCTCACCCGCCCGCTGTGGGAGTACACGATCATCGAGGGGCTGCAGGGCGAGCGCTTCGCGCTGTTCATCAAGATGCACCACTCGCTGATCGACGGCGTCAGCGGCATGAAGCTGCTGCAGCGGAGCATGGCGGCCGACCCGGCACGCAGCCAGAAGATGTCGCCGTTCTGGGCCTCCGGCTCCGGCGAGTCTTCGCGGCCGAGACGCAAGGCATCGACACCGACGCTGGCCGACGCGCTTGGCGCGGTAATCACGGCGCTGCGCGGCCAGGTGCAGTCGGTGCCCCAGCTGGCCACCGCGTTCGGCAAGATGCTGATGCGCATCGGCGATCGCGGCGACGGCATGGCGCTGCCGTTCGACTCGCCGCTGTCGGTGCTCAACGGACGGGTGCGCGAGAAGCGGCGCTTCGCAACGCAGCACTTCCCCATGCAGCGCCTGCGCGCGCTGGCCACCGCCGCGCACTGCACGCTGAACGACGTCGTGCTGGCGCTGTGCGGCGGCGCGCTGCGGCGCTTCCTGCTCGAGCGCGACAACCTGCCCGAGAAGTCCCTGACCGCCGGCATCCCCGTGTCGGTGCGGCCGAAGGACGACCAGGGCAC